>JAVEVZ010000107.1:0-9094 GCA_034004805.1 Spongiibacteraceae bacterium
TGTTGGCCAGATCGTCTGCGCCGTCGCCACCGGCGCCCGCGGCGGCGAGACCCTGGCGCTGGTCAACGACGAGGCGCTGGAACAGCTGCCGCTGGCCGCAGGCTCCGATTGCGCGCTGATCGAGGTCCTGCCGCTGCCCTATGCTATAAACTAAGCCATCCTGCATGACTGACTGACGGACACCCCATGACAGACGTGATCGAACAGGTGCGCAGCGAGCTTCTGAAGGCCATTGAGGGGGATCAGCTGGTGCTGCCCACCCTGCCGGAGGTCGCGCTCAAGGTGCGCGAAGCCGCCAACGACCCCAATATCGACATCGCCAAACTGAGCCGGGTAATCGAGACCGACACCGCCATGTCGGCGCGCATCATCAAGGTCGCCAACAGCCCGTTGATGCGCGCCAGCCGCGCCATCGAGGACCTGAAAATGGCCGTGGGCCGCCTCGGCATCGACTACACCTGCAACCTCGCCACGAGTCTGGCCATGCAGCAGATGTTCCAGGCCACCTCCGACGAAATCGACCGGCGCATGCGCGAGGTCTGGTCACAGTCCACCGAGGTCTCCGGCATCGCCCATGTGCTGGCGCGCCACTACACCAGACTCAAGCCCGACCAGGCGACCCTGGCCGGCATCATCCACAAGATCGGCGTGCTGCCCATCCTCACCTACGCCGAGGACAACCGCCGCCTGCTCAAGAATCCCGCCGCGCTGGATGTCCTGATCGACGAGTTGCACCCGACCATCGGCGAGAAAATCGTCGAGACCTGGGGCTTCCCCGAGGAACTGCGCCTGGTGCCCGTCGAACACCTTAACTTCAGCCGTGTCGTGCCCAAGGTTGACTACGCGGACCTGGTGATGGTGGCCAACCTGCAGAGCCATATCGGCACCGATCATCCCCTGACGCAGATGGACTGGAGCGCCATCAGCGCCTTCACCCGGGTCGGCGTCCCCGCCGAAGTGGACAGCCATGACGCGGAAGATCTGAGCGCCGAAATGGAAGCGGCAATGGCGTTGTTGCAGTAGGGACGCTGGACGTCTGACGTCGGACGTCTGACGCTTTGGGGTGTGCGCCCTGCGTCCTGCGTCCTGCGTCCTGCGTCCTGCGTCTCCCGTCTCCCGTCTCCCGTCTCCCGTCTCCCGTCCAGCGTCAGACGTCCGACATTCCCCAGTCCACCGGCTCCACCCCCCGCTCTGCCAGCCAGACATTGGCCTGGGAAAAGTGTCCGCAGCCCAGAAAGCCCCGGTGCGCTGACAGAGGTGAGGGGTGGGGGGCGGTCAGTACCAGGTGGCGCTGGCGGTCAATGATGCGGCCCTTTTTCTGGGCATAGCTACCCCACAGCAGGAACACCAGGTTTTCGCGCTCGCGGTTGAGGTGGGCAATCACCGCATCGGTGAAGCGCTCCCAGCCCTGGTTCTGGTGGGCGCCGGCCCGGCCCTGCTCCACGGTCAGCACCGCGTTGAGCAACAGCACCCCCTGGTCGGCCCACGACTGCAGACAGCCGTGTTGCGGCGGCGTCAGGCCCAGGTCGCGCTGCAACTCCTTGTAAATATTCGCCAGCGACGGCGGCACCGCGATACCGGGCCGCACGGAGAAACACAGGCCGTGGGCCTGGCCCGGCCCGTGGTAGGGGTCCTGGCCCAGTATCACGACCTTGACTCTGGACACCGGGGTACTATCCAGCGCGTTGAACCATTGCTCCGACGGGGGGTAGATCGTTGCACCTCCGCGGCGCCGCTCACGCAGAAAATCCTTGAGCGCGCGCATATAGGGCTGGCGGAATTCATCGGCCAGCGCACTGCGCCAGGAAGACTCCAGCCGCACTGCGGCCTCGCCAGCATTGGTTTCCATGATCTGGGTCATTACACTGCGGATCACTGTATGGAAGGATGCGGCCAAGGGTTACCGCAAACGCGGTCGGGCGCAATACGCGCCGGGCATAAGCCAACAGCCGTTGCCGATACGGGCCGGCAAGCCACAAGCAACAGGAGCAGGTTATGAGCAACAGCACCCCCTACGAGTTGTTGGGCGGCGAGAGCGGTCTCAAAGCGCTGGCCAACGCGTTCTACGACGCCATGGACGAGCTGCCCGAGGCGGCAGTTATCCGCGCTATGCACGACGAAAAACTCGATGAGATCAAACACAAGCTGTTCGAGTATCTGTCGGGCTGGCTGGGTGGGCCCAGCCTCTATGCCGAGCGCACCGGCAGCGTGTGCCTGACCAAGCCCCACAGCCCCTACGCCATCGGCCCCGCCGAACGCGACCAGTGGCTGATGTGCATGGACCGCGCGCTGGAGGTGGTCAACGCCTCCGAAGAAGTGCGCCAGATGCTGAAAATGCCCATGTTTCGCGTCGCCGATGCCATACGCAACCGCGACAGCTCCGCACCCGTCGAGCGCGACCCCAACGTCATCGCCGTAGGCTGACCCCCGGCGTCTGTCGATATCCGCGCGGGTGGCTTACAATCGGCCCCCGTGCGCAAACGCGATGAAGTACCGGGCGCCCACGACGTGTAAGCCGCTGCCCCACAACGGGCGCAGCTGAAGGTCCGCCAGGCCCGCGCAGTTCATCACTCTAACCCCCGTCGCCCAGCATCGCCCAGCTGCGGTGTCTTTGTCGCGCCCGAAGCGCGGAAAAGTGGTATGACGGCCCATGACGACCCATCAGTACAGTATCGAGGAGACAGTATGAGCGGTGATACATTTCGTGACGCCAGTGGGCGCTGGCAGGCGCCGCCCCACCCGGCGTGGCTGGAGACGCTGAACCGCGAAGGCGAGCATTTCGACCTGAGCTCGGTCATACCGCTGGACGAGGCGTCCCTGTGTCACAGCGCCTGCCGCAGCACTGGCCTCGACGACTTCGGCGGAGATGAATGGCGCGAGCCCTTTGCGGTGCTGTGCCGGGCGCTGGAGGAAGAGGCGCAGCTCACCACCATGGGCCGCCTGATGGCGCGCAGCGATATGCTGGTGTGGCTGTCGACCCGCCTGCAGGTCGTCGACCTGCTCAAGCGCCACCCGGAAATTCGCGACCAGCCCATCACCGCGCCGATGTTTATCGTCGGCCTGCCGCGCTCCGGCACTTCCATCCTCTTTGAGCTGCTGGCCCAGGACCCCGCCGTGGGCGTGCCGCTGATCTGGGAAGCGATGTTCCCCTGTCCCGCGCCGGAACCCGACACCTATACCAGCGATCCGCGCATCGCCCGCGCCCACGGACTGGTCAGCCAGTGGGCGCGCGTGGTACCGGAGTTCGCCACCATGCACGAGATGGGCGGACAGATTCCCGCCGAGTGCGGGCTGCTGATGGCGCCGACCTTTATCAGCGACCACATCGCCTCGCTGCACAACGCGCCCAGCTATGGCGCGCTGTTTGCGGCGGCGGATATGCAGCCCGTCTATGAGTTTCACAAGACCATGCTGCAGATCCTGCAGTGGAAAAATCCCCGCCAGCGTTGGCTGCTGAAGGCGCCGGAGCACCAGAACCATCTGGAAGTGCTGCTCAAGGTCTATCCCGATGCGCGCATCGTGCAGACCCACCGCGATCCCATCAAGTGCATGGCCTCGACCACCAGTCTGCTGGGCGCGTTGCTGTGGATGCGCTCTGATGCACCCTTCGACAGCACCGCGTTCGAAGATATCGTGCTGGGCGCCGCCACCGCGCAACGGCTGGAAAACCTGATGGCGCAACGCGACAGCGGTGTTGTGCCCGCCGCCAATATCGCCGATTCGCGCTACCAGGATCTGATGGACGATCCGCTGGCCTGCGTCGAGGGCATCTACCGGCATTTCGGCATGTCACTGAGCGACGCCGTGCGCCAGCGCATGCTGGATTACCTGGCGCACAAGCCCAAGGGCAAGTTCGGCGCGCACAAGTACCAGATCGACAGTGCCGCCGCCGCGCGTGACCGCGCGCTGTTTGCCAACTACCAGTCCCGCTACGGCGTGCCCGACGAGATGTGATCTGCATCCATGCCAGCGAGAAGCCGTGTGCGTGGCTTTGTCACACACGGCGCTGGTGTCGGGCTATATGTTGGGCTTTAGCGCCTCGCGCGGGGCGCTATTGATAAGCCTCGTCGATATCGGGAATAAACAACTCCATGCCCTCGGGGGCTGCGACACAGGTTTCATCCCAGAAGGCCTTGGCGCTTTGTATCTTTCCCTGGGGATTGATTACAAAGTGGTCCACCACGCTGAGATCCAGGCCCTTGTTTTCACCCTTCAGGCGCACCTGCATGGTGAAGCGCAGTATCCCTTCGTTGGCACAGGCGATAATCTGGTGTGGCACCGGCGTGAGGCTGCGGCTGGTGTCCTGATGCGCGAAGTCCCAGAATTTTGCGATGCCCTCGTGGCCCACAAACGCGGGCGTCCCCACCGGGTCAACCCAGCTGGCGTCCTCTGCAAAGATTGACAGCAGCAGCGCGCGGTCGTTGTTGGTCCAGGCAGCGATGTATTTTTCAATAACCGCTTTTACGTCCTGCGGTGTCACTGACATACTTGTTCTCCACGGCAGCAAAACAATAAAGAGATGAATAAAACGATCGGCACAACCGATGCCCCCAACAGGCTCCATGGTAGGCCAGCCCGCGTCGCTGCAACAACGCCCCACCCGGCCCGGAACCGCGCATGAACCACCGTCGACTGCCTGAGCAGACCATCGCCACAATCCGGCCCCGGATTCCGCCCACGCCGACAACATAAATCGATGCTGGCCACGTGAAGCATATCTCCCTGTCCCTGCCCTGCGGCCTGCGGCTCAGCTGCCGGCATTGGCCCGCTGCTCAACCCGGCCCGGCGCACCTGCTGCTGCACGGCTTCAGCAACGACGCCGCGGTGTGGGGCCAGCTGCCGGCACAGCTCGCAGCGCGTGGCGCCGTCTACGCGCTGGACTTTCGCGGCCACGGCGATGCCGATCGCGACCCCCGGGCCCGCTACGACCACCACACCCTGGTGGCGGATCTGCAGCATGTTGCAACCCAGCTGGCGCTGGACGCGCCCCATGTCATCGGCCACTCACTGGGCGCGCGGGTCGCCCTGCTGTGGCAGGCCCGCTACCGTGCCGCGCTGAGCAGCCTGACGGTGGTGGACACCGGTCCCGAGGTCAACCAGCAGGCTGCCAACAAGGTGCGCGCGGACGCGGAGGCCATGCCCGCGGTGTTTCCGGATATGGCCCGCTGGCTGGCCCACCTGCGCGGGATCTATGTGCTGGCCGATGAGCAGGCCCTGGCCGACTGGGGTCGGCAGAGCGTGGCGCCGCTGGCGGACGGCCGCGTTGCCCTGAAAACCGACCCCGCCTTCACCCGGGCTCTCTGGCACCCCCAGCATCACCAGGGGCTGCGCGCGCCGCTGGCGGACCAGCTGTGGGAGGCCTGGCGCGGCCTCAGCTGCCCGATTCTGCTGCTCCGCGGCCAGGCTTCGGCGATCCTGACCCGCCGCAGCGCCCAGGCGATGCTGGCCTGCCAGCCCCGGGCCCGGCTGGTGACCATTCCCCGCGCCGGCCACGCGGTCATGCTGGACAATCCCGCAGCCTTCTGCGCGGAGGTACTGGCGTTCCTGGAAGCATTACAGGGTGCTGGACGTCTGATTTCTGATGTCTGATGTCTGACGCTGAGGGCTACGGTGCGTGCGCGAGGTCCGGCCGCAGGCGCTCCTGCGCCAACTCCTCCATCCATCGCGCCCATTTGCCGAGGTTGGCGTCCAGGCGCTCGCGCTGCTGGTCCGTGCCGCTGGCGTGGAGCTCGGCCAGCAGGGCGTACAGCCGCTGCTGGCTGGCTGCGAGCGCCTGGCCATAGGTCTGGCTGTGCAGGGTCTGGGGGTCGACAAACAGGGGGTAGAGGGCCTGCTCCAGCCCGGCGGCGTCGCGGTGGGTGTTTACGGCGCTCAAAAACTGCTCAATCCACTGCTGGCGGTTGGCGAGCCACAGTGCGGTAGCACCGCCGCGCTCCCCGGCCCAGGCTCGGATCAGCGCGCGCTGCTCGCCATTGAGGCGGCCGGTGAAGCGCTGCAGGTTGCTCACCAGAGTTTTCATGCGCTGTTTCGTGCGCCGCACGTCGCTTTGCTTGAGGTACTCCCTGGCCAGTTTTTTCTGCTGTTTGGCCAGCGCCCGCGCCAATTCGGCGCGCTGCTCGGCGGACAGGCTCGCCAGCAGGCGGGCTGCGGCGGGCAGCGCCTGGACGGCGATATCCCGGGCAAAGCCCTCGACTTCGGCACCGCGGACCTGCAGTCGCGCGATGCTGACCGGCTGGCGAAGCTCGGCGCGCAGGCTCAGAAACCAGTCGCGGTAGCGCGGCAACTGGGTGCGCTGGTGCCAGTCCAGCAACGCGTGCAGCTCCGCGTCGAACCGGCGCTGCTGAACCGCGTCCCAGCGCACATAGTCGTCCACCGTCCAGGCGATCCACCAGTCCGCCATCCGGTAGCCAGTCTTGACCGCGCTGCAGGACGCCAACAGCGCGCACAGACCCAGCAACAGACACCGCTTCAACATACGCACCTCAAGCCCGGGACTGGACACACATTGCCCACCGCCCGGTGGCGGTCAGTCGGTGGCAATCACCCCGGTGCCGCGTTCGCGCCGCCTGGGTGGCGTATTGACGATTGCGCTGAGCTCGGTGGCGGCATAGGCCGCGCTGACTCGCTCCGCCGGCGGCGTGCCGTACAGCGTGGTTCGCTGTGCGGGCCGGCGACCGGCGCTGACAATCAGGTCGTCAAAGGCCGCCGGGGGCAGCTCCTGGCCGTGGGCCGCCCCCGCGGCGCGGGTGATCGACTCGTTCATCAGCGTGCCGCCCAGGTCATTGGCACCGGCCCGCAGGCAGGCTACCGCGCCGGCGGGGCTGAGCTTGACCCAGGACGCCTGGATATTGTCGATCTCCCCGTTCAGCACCAGTCGCGCCACGGCGTGCATCAATACCGCCTCGCGCCAGCTGGGGCCGCGCCGCGAGCGGCCGCGCAGATACATGGGCGCCTCGGGGGCGACGAAGGCCAGTGGCACGAACTCGGTAAAGCCGCCGGTCCTGGCCTGCAGATCGCGGACGCGCAGCAGGTGGCGCGCCCAGTGGCGATAGCCGTCGACGTGGCCGAACATGATGGTCGCCGTGGTGCGCAGGCCCAGGCCGTGGGCAGTCTCCATCACCTCCAGCCACTGGGCGGTATTGAGCTTGTCGGGGCACAGCACCGCGCGCACCTCGTCGTCGAGGATTTCGGCGGCGGTGCCGGGCAGGGTGCCCAGGCCCGCAGCCTTCAGTTGCGCGAGAAAGTCCGCCAGGGGAATGCCCAGGGTCGCCGCGCCCTGCCACACTTCCAGTGGCGAAAAGGCATGCACATGCATGGCCGGCGCGGCCTGCTTCACCGCGGCCAGGATCTGCAGGTAGGTTTCGCCGGTGTAGTCGGGGTGAATGCCGCCCTGCAGGCACACTTCGGTGGCGCCCCGCGCCCAGGCCTCGCTGACCCGGCGCTGGATCTCGGGCAGTTCCAGATCGTAGGGCGTGCCGCGCAGGTTCTCGCTGTGCTTGCCCTTGGAAAACGCGCAGAACTTGCACTTGAAATAGCAGATATTGGTGTAGTTGATATTGCGGTTGACCACGTAGCGCACGGTGTCGCCGCTGCGCTCGCGGCGCAGCGCGTCGGCCTCGGCGCAGACATAGTTGAACGCTTCGCCGCGGGCGCTGAACAGCATGTCAATCCGGGCTTCGTCCAGGCGCTGGCCGGCGCGGGCGGCCGCCACCACCTCGCGCAGCGCCGGCAGAATGGCTTCGCCGCGGCCGAGCGTGTCCGCAGCGATGGATGGCGGCGCGTCGCTGATACCCGCCAGCCAGTCGTCGGTGCGCGGAAAACCGGCGCCGTCCACCAGCCGCAGCACCGGAGTATGCAGCACGGGGTCCAGCCAGCGCGCGGGATCCTGTGCGTAACGGGGGTAGATGGTCAGGCGCTCCTGCAGCAGCTTGCCGGCGCGGGCCGTGGCCTGGGCCAGGTCGTCCAGATGCGGCCAGGGCGCCTCGGGATTGACGTAATCGGGGGTGACCGGCGATACCCCGCCCCAGTCGTTGATGCCGGCGGCCACCAGCTGCTCCAGCACGCCAGGGCTCAGGTTGGGCGGCGCCTGGATGCTCATGTCGGGCCCAAACACCAGGCGCGCCACCGCCAGGGTCCACAGCAGCTCCGCCAGATCCGGTTCGGGCGCATGGGCCATTTTGGTATCGGGCTTGGCGCGGAAGTTCTGCACGATCACTTCCTGCAGGTGGCCGTGGCGCTGGTGCACGGCGCGCAGGGCCAGCAGGGATTCGATGCGCTCGCGGCGGGTCTCGCCGATGCCGATCAGTATCCCCGAGGTAAACGGCACACGGGCCTCGCCGGCCAGCTCCAGGGTCGCCAGGCGCCGGGCCGGCAGTTTGTCCGGCGAACCGTGGTGGGGCATGCCCTTTTCGCACAGGCGCTCGCTGGCGGACTCCAGCATGATGCCCATGGAGGCACTCACGGGACGCAGCAGGGCCAGTTCCTCGGCGCTCATACAGCCGGGATTGAGGTGCGGCAGCACGCCGGTTTCATCGCGCACCCGCTGCGCCACGTGGGCCAGGTAGTCCAGCGTGCTGGTAAAGCCCATGGCGTCCAGGGCCTCGCGGGCGGCGCGGTAGCGGAGCTCGGGGCGCTCGCCCAGGGTGAACAGGGCTTCTTTACAGCCCAGCTTTTCAGCGGCCTTGACCTGAGCCACCACGTCGTCGGCACTGAGGTAGGCCTGCTCGATGCGCCTGGGCGTCTTGGCAAACGTGCAGTAGTGGCAGACGTCGCGACACAGGTGTGTCAGCGGGATAAATACCTTGCGCGAATAGGTCACCACACTGCCAAAACCGGCGTCGCGCAGGACTCCGGCCGCGGCCAGCAGAGCCGGTGAACCCGGCAGCTCGGCCAGCGCCAGGGCCTGTTGCTCGCTCAACAGCTCACCGCGCAGGACCTGCGCCTGCAGTTCAGCCAGCAAAGCGTCGTGCCGCGCCGCCGGCTCTGACCCGACGGACTGCAATGCAAACCCTGACTGACGTTCAACCGCTGACATGGCCGTGCTCCGCATCCGGTGACGTAGGTTCATTGATGGCGGTCTGCTGCAGGCGCCGGG
>JAVEVZ010000108.1:0-9059 GCA_034004805.1 Spongiibacteraceae bacterium
GCAGCGTCGAAGCTCGGGTGGTTGAGAATGGTCGCATGGTAGTTGCTGGCCAGCAGCGCCTCGCCGTGGCTGGCTTCCCGGGCCTCGCGGCAGATCTCTGCCCAGATCTCCTGCTGCCTGCTCATGCGCCACCCTGATCCCGCGGCCACAGGGCGCGGGGCACGTCGATATAACGCGCGACAATCTCGGGCCAATGCGCCATTACCGTGTCCCGCTCCGCCATGTCCACCCCCATCAATAACTCGCGCAGGCGCTCGCCCGACCACGTCTGCTGCAGTGTGCAGGCCAGCGGCGCGTAGCTCAAATGCCAGGGCTCTGGAGCGACGCCGCCGCGATCCGCTGCGTAGGGTCGGAAAAACCCCCGCGCCTGACCGCGGTCGATCCGGGCCGCCAGCCAGCCATACAGCGGCGCGAACGGCCCGTTCGCCTCGGCGCGACTGAGACTCGGCCGGTAGTTTTCCGCCACCGCCGCCGCATCATACACGTCGAGTTCGGTGCCCCAGTGGTGCCGCGAGGCCCCCGGCAGGGCCGAAAACCGCAGAATGGCCTGCACCCGCTCCCAGGGCGTCAGCGCCGCCATGTCCAGTACCGCATCGCCGTCGTCCCGCACCGCCCGTGTACCCCGCGCCTTGGCGTTCCAGATCAGCAGCTGGCGCTGGAAATCCCGATAACTGCTGACGCAGGCGATCCGGAACCCGGCGGCGGCGGCGTCGGCCTGCAGGGCACGGAACGCTGCCATGGCCTCAGCACGCAGGGCCAGGCCGTCGTCAGCCCGCTGGATGGCGGTGTCGGCCAGGCCGTACAGACTGTCGGCCGGGAGATTGGCAGCAGCGACAACCAAGTGAGTTCCTCGCAAAGGTCCCCTGCCGGGGCCGGTTTACCTGAACGCAGTTTACTGCTCTGGAAATGACTTAATTATAAAGAAACGCTAACCTCAACTGTTCGAGTTATAAGTTGAGCGATAAGAATCAAGATCATGCAAAGTGACTTGCAATCATTGAAGAACCTCGGCAACACCTCTGTCAATTGGCTGCGCGCCGTGGGTATTGCAACCCGCGCCGATCTGGAGACCCAGGGCCCGGTTCGTGTCTACAACCGCATCCGCGAGCGCGGCTTCAAGGTGTCCAAGGTGCTGTTGTATGCCCTGCAGGGCGCACTGCTGAACGTGCACTGGAATCAGCTAGACCCCGACCTGAAGCAGCGCCTGGTGGACGAGGCCGAGCGCCAGTTGACGGGCGGCGCGGACTGAATCGCCGGGCAGTGTTAAAGTGCGCTTCTCCAACCCATCCGAGTAGCGCCAAGGCATGGCACCTGTTCGTCACGCAAAACTGGGCATCGCCCTGGGCAGCGGCTCCGCCCGCGGCCTGGCTCATATCGGTATCCTCCAGGCCCTGGCCGAGAACGGCGTCGAGCCGGATATCATCGCCGGCAGTTCCATCGGTGCGATGGTGGGCGGCAGCTACGCCTGCGGCCATATCGACGCCTTTTCAAAGTGGGCCGGCGCCCTCAAAAACGGCGAGATATTCCGCTATCTGGACCTGCGCTGGCTGGCGGGCGGCGGCATGGCCAGCGGCAACCGCCTGATGGACTACCTGCGCAACAACTTTGGCGACTGCGATATCAAGGACCTCAACAAGCCCTTCGCCGCGGTGGCCACCGACCTGCTGCGCGGCCGGGAAGTGTGGATCCAAGACGGCAAACTGTGGGACGCGGTGCGCGCCTCCATCGCCATTCCCGGCGTGCTCACGCCAGTAGAGCGGGACAACCGCTGGCTGATCGACGGCGGCGTGGTCAACCCGGTGCCGGTATCCCTGTGCAAGGCCATGGGCGCGGACATCATCATTGCGGTCAATCTCAACAGCGACCTGCTGCGCCACCGGCAACTGCCCCAACCGGTCGAGGATCAACCGGAGCGGGAACTGGCCACCGAAGCCGCGGCGCAAGACGAAAACGAGGAGGGCCTGCTCGGGCGCCTCACCGACTCGCTGCGCGACGCCACCGAGTCCATGCGCAACCAGTGGTTCAGTGGCGGCCATCACCAGCCCCCCGGCATGCTCAACGTGATGCTGGGCGCCATCAATATCATGCAGGATCGGCTGACCCGCTCACGGCTGGCAGGGGAGCCCGCCGACCTGGTACTGAGTCCGCGCCTGAGTCATATCGGGCTGATGGAGTTCAACCGCGGCGCCGATGCCATCGCCGAGGGGCGAGCCTGCGTCGAGCGCATGCTGCCGGCGCTGCGCCACGCCCTGGAACACTGAGGCGATCCGGTCTGGCATAATCCGCCGCCATCCACCGCGACAGGATCCGACCGCCAGCCATGATCACACTGTGCGATATCGATGCGATTCCCGAGGGCGCCAGCAAGGGTTTCGAACTGAGCGACGGCCGCAGCCTGTTTGCGGTGCGCAAGGACGGCGCCGTCCATCTGTACCGCAACCGCTGCCCGCACCGCGGTGTGGAGCTGAACATTCAGGAAGACGACTTTCTCGATATGGATGGCGCGCTGATTATCTGCTCCGCCCACGGTGCCCTGTTCCAGATCGACACCGGCGAGTGCCTGGCCGGTCCCTGCCAGGGCGACTGGCTGGAGCCCGTGCCCTTCGAAATCCGCGATGGCGCGCTCGCGGTCAGCGCTCAGGGCTGACGGTCCAGCACCGGCAACCCCTGGCTGATGGCGATCGCTTCTGGCGAAATCCTGCAGCCCAGCGCAATGATTTCCACCCCCGCCGCAACAGCCTCTCGCAGGGTCTCGGCGTAGTGCGGGTCGATGCTGTCGGCAGGGGCGGCACGCCGGATGCCCGTGTGCTGCGCGACGAAGACCAGTATCCCGCGACGCCCCGCTGCGCATTCGCTTATCAGTTCCCGCAGATGGCGCGCGGCGCGCTGGCTCACCGCGTCCGGAAATACGCCCAGCCCATCTCCCAGATGCAGCGTCACGCTCTTCACCTCCACGGTGCATGTGCGGCCCTCGCTTTGCAGCTGGAAATCGGCGCGGCTGCCCTCGCCGCCATAGGCGACTTCACGGCGGATGCCCGCGACCTGCGTCAGGCCCGGCACGCGGTCCTCCGCCAGCGCCTCGGCAAACAGGCCATTGGCCCGCGCCGAGTGCACACAGGCCAGCTCGCCGTCCGCGGCTTCCACCAGCTCCCAGGTGTAGCGGTACTTGCGCTTGGGATTGCCGGAGTCCAGCAGCCACACCCGGCTGGCCGGTTCCGCGCAGCCGGTCATGGCGCCGGTGTTGGGGCAGTGCACCGTCAGCTCGGTACCATCAGCGAGTACCACGTCAGCCAGAAAGCGCTTGTAGCGACGCACCAGACGCGCCTCGATCAACGTGTCAGGAAATTTCATCGGGGACGGCGCTGCACCAGGGTGGACATCTTGTAGCTGGCCACGTCTTCGCCGCGCTGATTCACCAGCACCAGCTTCGACGTGACGATGCCGCGTTCCGGCTTGCTGGCCGATTCCCGCTTGCTGTCCACTGTGGCGCGCAGTCTGAGTTCGTCGCCGGCGCACACCGGCAACATAAAGCGCACCTCGTCCCAGCCCAGCCCGGCTATGATCGCGGTGGGTTCCTGCGCCATGCCATGACCCAGGCGCACACCGATAGCCACCACATGGATGGCCGAGGTAAACAGCCTGCCCATCGGTGACTGGCGGGCCAGCTCTTCGTCAATATGGAACGGCAGCGGGTCCCAGTCACTGCAGAACGCAATGATCTCCTCTCTGGTCACCGGGTAAGTGGCCTCGGACTCCACCCAGCGACCGACAACCACATCCTCGAAATACTGCATGGCGCTCACTCCCCCAACAAATCGTCGGCCTGCGCCAGATAGCGCTCGACCATCGTCGCCACCTGCTCCAGCGGTCCGGTCTTCATGCCGCCGCCGGCGCCGCGCAGCATGCGGCCATACACGCCCTCGACGATGCAGGCCATTTTCCACCAGCTGAACGCGGTGTAGTAATCGATGTCCGACAGATCAAAACCGGAGCGCGCCGCGTACAGCTCTGCCACGGCGTCGCGGCGCATAAACTGTGCGCCGCAGGTCGGCGGGTCAGGCAAAAAGTGCAGCGCGTCCCCGGGGTCCGCCCAATAGCACAGGGACCAGACAAAGTCCGCCACCGGCTCGCCGATGGTGCACAGCTCCCAATCCAGCACCGCGACCAGCGCGCAGTCCGCCCCCAGCACCACATTGTCAAAGCGGTAATCACCGTGGACGAGGCCGGGCCGGCCCTGCTCGGTGGGAATCCGCGCCGCCAGCCGCCGGTGCAGATCAGCGAGCAGGGGCAGCGCGCGGGTCTGGCCGGCGTCCACCTGCTTTTTCCAGCGCGCCAGCTGGCGCGCCACATAGCCGCTGTGCCTGCCGAGATCCGCCAGCCCGGCGGCGTCGAGATCCAGCCGGTGCATGGCGATCTGCACATCCACCAGGGATTCGGTGGCGGCGCGCGCCTGGGCGGCGCTCAAGGACCTGGCGCTGGCGCTGTCGCGCAGTATCAGGCCGTCGACAAATTCCATGACATAGAAGCCCGCGCCCAGCACTTCCGGGTCCTCGCAGGCCGCCAGGCACGCGGGCACCGGTACCCCGCTTGGGAAACTGCCCAGCGCATGCAGGATGCGCCACTCCCGCGCCATATCGTGGGCCGTGGCCAGCTGCCCGCGCAGGGGCGGACGGCGCAGCACGACGGCGCGCCCGCTGGCATCGACCACTTTGTAAGTGAGGTTGGAGCCCCCCGCCGCCACCAGCGAAACGTCGAACGGCGCCTGCAGCGCGGGGATATTTGCCGTCAGCCAGGCACTGGCCCGGGCGACATCAAGACCTTTGAGACCATCGGGCATCGGCCGTCTCTCCCATTTTGTTCTGTCTATTTATTTCCGGCGTTGTGAGCAGTTTTGGCGCGTCCCCGCTGTGACGCCCGTTTAATCCGCAGGAAAGCGCAGCTTGACCTGCTTTACCCATGCCCCGTATCTGTCCCAGGCTTGGCGGCGCCTTTCGGGCAGGTAGGCGCTGGGCCAACCCACCACGGCCTGCATGCCCTCCAGCACCATGCGGCTGATGGCCGGCTTGTGCACTTCGTCGGCGCCATCCGCCAGGCGCAGCGCGCGGCCCTGGCGGTACATATGTTCAAGGGGCATATCCGCGGTGTAGCCCAGCGCGCCGTGAACCTGGATGGCGCGATCGATCACCTTCAGCATGACCCTCGGTGCCTGCAGCTTGGCCATGGCAATCCCGGTACGGGCCTCGCGGCTGGAGGGGCCCAGCCGATCCATGGTCCAGGCGGCCTTGAGCACCAACAGGCGCAGCATCTCGATCTCGACATGGGACTCCGCGATCATCTCCTGAATATATTGTTGGCTGGCCAGCGGCTTGCCCCGGGTATGACGGCTGACGGCGCGCTCCGCCATCATTTCAAAGGCATAGTTGCACTGGCCGATCATGCGCATGGCGTGGTGTATGCGCCCGCCCCCCAGGCGCTTCTGCGCCAGGACAAAGCCGTCGCCGGGCTCGCCGATCATATGGTCCAGCGGCACGCGGCAGTTGTCGAAGCGAACCTCCGTGTGGCCGCCGATCCGGTCCATCAGGAAATCGTCCGCCACCGGCTCGGGGTGGGACATGGTGGGGCGATCCTGCAGCAGCCGCATGCCCGGGGTATTTTTCGGCACTACCACCATTGCCGCCCGCTTGTGGGGAGGTGCGGCCGGATCGGTGACCGCCATGACGATCAGAAAGTCCGCCACGCTGGCGTTGGAGGCGAACCACTTGTGGCCGTTGATCACCCACTCGTCCCCCTCGCGCTCGCAGCGGGTCTGGATGCCGGTGGGGTCGGAGCCCGAGTCATGGGGCTCGGTCAGGGCGAAGCTTGAGCGCAGCTCTCCCGCCAGCAACGGATGCAGCCAGCGCGCAGCCTGGGCCGGACTGGCGCCCACCGCCAGCAACTCCGCGTTGCCGGAATCCGGCGCCTGGCAGCCGAAGATTTCCGGCGCCAGGGTCGAGCGGCCCAGGATTTCGTGGATCAGCGCCAGCGCCAGCTGACCCATGCCCTGCCCGCCGTGCTCCGGCGGCAGATGAGCCGCCCACAACCCGGCGTCCCGAACCTTTTGTTTGAGGGGCGCCCACAGCGCATCCAGCTGCGTCTGGCTCAGTCCCTCGCCAACCAGTTCCAGCGGCATGATCTCGTCGTCGACGAACCGCCTTATCCAGTCCAAGCGGCCCTGCAATGCCGGGTCGGTGGCAAAATCCCACGCCATACGCTGACTCCTGAGAGGCCTTACGACTGCTGTGCCGGCCGCGGCCACACATGCGCCCGACACTGCCGTTACAACGCTATTGATCAGCCCGCATGGTGCGTCAGCGCCACCCTTCGCACAATGTCGCCAGCGGCCACGGACCAGTGACAATAGCGGCAACTTGCACCCCTTTGCGCTGTCAGATACTGCGGAATGCCCGAATTGAGGGCCGCACAGTGCTGGGCTACTATCGAGGACTCGGCCCGTTCAGGAGTGGCCCGCCCAGGAGTATTGAACCACCATGACCCGCTCGGCTGTTATTCCCCCTGCAGTACCCGATAGTGCACCGTCCGGCGCTATAACGCCCGGAACACATTCCCCCGCCGCCCCCGGGTCAGGAACCCCGCAACCCGGGGCGCCGCAGTCCAGGCCACCCCTGTTGTGGCTGCAGGCCACGGTGTTCACGGTCACCCTGCTGGTGGCAGTGATTGGCGTGCCCTGGTACGGACTCAGCAGCGGCTTTCACTGGAGCGTGTGGCCGGTCGGCCTGGTGGTGCTGTGGGCCAATGGCTTCTCTATCACCGCCGGCTACCACCGCTTGTGGTCTCACAAGACTTATCAGGCCCACTGGAGCGTGCGCCTGTTTTTTGCCCTGTTTGGCGCCGCCGCGCTACAGAACAGCATACTGGCCTGGGCCTCGGGTCACCGCCGTCACCACCGTCACGTGGACGATATCGACCAGGATCCCTACACCATCCGGCGCGGCCTGTGGTTTGCCCATATCGGCTGGATGCTGCGCCAATACCCCAGTGGCGCCGAGGACTTCGGCAACGTCCGGGACCTCCAGCGCGACGCCATTGTCGCCTGGCAACACCGCCACTACCTGCCCCTGGCCATCGGCATGAACCTGGCTCCCGCGCTGCTGGCGGGCCTGCTGCTGGGCGATGTCTGGGGACATTTGCTGGTCGCCGGTTTTCTGCGTCTGGTGATCAACCACCACGTGACCTTCTGCATCAACTCCATCGCCCACTACTGGGGTCGCCGCCCCTATACCGATGACAACAGCGCCCGGGACAACGGCTGGGTCGCCCTGCTGACCTACGGTGAGGGCTACCACAACTTTCACCACATGTTTCAGACCGACTACCGCAACGGCGTGCGCTGGTGGCAGTTCGACCCCACCAAGTGGCTGATCCGCGCCGCCTCCTGGCTGGGCCTGACCTGGGATCTGAAGCAGGTGCCGGGCTTCCGTATCCAGCAGGCCCTGCTGGCCATGCAGTTCAAGCGCGCCCAGCGGAGCCTGGCCCTCAGTGAACACGCGGAACATCTGCGGGAGCACCTGGAGCGGGAGTACCAGCAATTTCTGGCCTACATGCAGGAGTGGAGTGAACTGCGCCTGCAATGGATGGACAGCAAGCGCCAGCGCTTCCAGGAAGCGCGCGAGGAACTGCAGCGCAAATGGCGACACACCGGCCTGCATTGCCGACTGCGCGAACTGGAATATGCGGTAAAGATGCAGCGCAAGCGCCTGCAGTTCCTGACCCTGCAACTGGCCGCGCCCTGCTGACCGGCTGCGCTTTAATCAGATATAAAAAAACCGCGCCGGAGAGGCGCGGTTTTTTCGTACTTTCTTTCCAGCCTGCTTCTTGCTTGCGATCTTTACAGACCGCCTGTTGCCAGACTCAGCTGGTGCGGCGGTGGCGCAGTACGCCCAGGCCGATCAGGCCCAGCGCCGCCAGCATCAGCGTGCTGGGTTCTGCAACCGATACATCGTCCTTGGTGGTCCACTCGGCGTGACCCTTCCAGGAGGCGATGCTGATGTTGTAGTCAACCTCACCGGCGCCGCCAAAGATCGACGTGAACAGGTTGCCGCCGAAGTCATCGGAGCTCACCCGCAGCAGATAGGCGTCTTCGCCCAGATACTTGAAGATACTGCCAACGTCGAACCAGCCATCATCCACGCCACTGCCAATGGAGCTGCCCAGTACGCCGTCGTCGTAGTACAGGTCCATTCTGGACTCGTCCCCACCGGAGGTCAGCGTAATCAGGAACTTGCTGGCATCGGTGACGGTGAAGTACCAGTCGTCAATGGGGTCGTTTGCGGTGAGGGTGCCGCTGCCCCAGATAACATTGGCATTCGCGCCAGCTGCCGCGATCAGCAGACTGCCTGCCAACAATATGTCCTTAAGTTTCATCCCGATGCTCTCCCGAGTATTTCTGCCTGAGTGCCCTGCCCGGTGCACTTGAACCATCACCTGCAGGCAGATCCAGACAAACCAAATGTTTAAAAAACGATCAATCTCTATTTCTGTGATACGACCCGCACAACCCGCCAGTCGACCTCCTTGACAAATCGCCTTCGTCAAGCAGCTGCCAAGTCACTATGCAATGCGTGGGCCATATAGTTAAAACCTTTTATATTCAATGGCCTGCAGAAATAAGAAGAGGCAGAGGTAAATTGACTGTAAGGTAATTCGACTGACGCGGCACGCGCCTTGGCAACGCTCACCGGCACACGCACCGCAGCGGCCGCAGTCTCCGCAGCAAGACCACGGGATGACCGGGCTGACCTCGGATCACGCCGTCGCAGAAGGCCTTTGTGGGCGTCAGGTTTTTCGACAGCCTGCAAGGGAGGTGCGAGGCGGTGTATGCTCCCCGCTGTCAACAGTTCTGCCATCAAGCAAGCGCAATGATCTGCAGGCAACAGGATTGGGCATGGATAAACCCGACGATAAACCCGATATAGAAACGGCAGCGGATATTGATCGCCTGATGGCGGGGTTTTATCGGCAGCGCGCACTGCCCGACCCCATCATCGGGTTTTACTTCGACG
>JAVEVZ010000109.1:0-9056 GCA_034004805.1 Spongiibacteraceae bacterium
TCCTAGTGGCCGCCTCTTTCCAGGAGCGAGCCAACAGGAACATCGGCAATTTAAAGGACTCTATTATGAAAAAGTACGCATTAGCTGCGGCGGTCGCCTTGAGCGTGAGTGGCTTAGCCAGCGCAGGCGAATATCAGTTTGAAGTGAACGGCCTGTATAACGAATCAGAAATGGGCCGCGTCGATATTGATACCTGGGGTATTGGCGGCACCTTTTATCTCGAAGCCGTCAACGACAGTAAAGGGCCTCTGGCGGAAGCTGCTTTTCTGAACAAAGCTTCGTTTATCAATGCTGGATACAGCGATACCGAGATCAAGTCTCGCGGCCTGGGCAAGGTTGACGGCGATGCCTTTGTCATTGGTGGAGAATACGTCATTCCTGAAGGCAACTTCATTCTGGGCGCCAGCTACAGCAATGGGGATATCGATGGTCTGGATATCAAAAGCTACGGTCTGACCGTCGGCAAGTATCTGAACGATAACACCAGCTTGCGCTTCAACTACATCAATGACGATGACGACTTGTCTGATACGGACACAGACACTTTCGAACTGAAGCTGCACCACCTGACCGGCGATATCAATAACGGTATGCAGATAGGTGTTGACGCCAGCATCGGCTATGCCGACACCGACAGCCGTGCCGGGGACTACGATGCATGGGCCTTCGGTGTTGGCGCTGACCTGTACCTCACCCGTCAGTTCAGCCTGGGGGCCGGTGTTCAGGTAATTGCCGGTGACAAGGAAGCAAAAGGCGATGGTTATGACCTTCGAGCGCAGTATTTTTTCATGCCGCAATTCGCAGTCAGCCTGAGCTACTCGGAGCTGGATCTGGATAGCGCACCGGATGACTTTGAGGGCTGGACTATCGCGCTGACCGGTCGCTTCTAAGCAATCTCAGGCCATTCGGATTCAGTATCCAGAGGAGAGCGCAAGCTCTCCTTTTTTTTGCACCATTGCCAGGTATTTTTGTGCTCTTTTCCCGGTCGCCTATACTGGACAGGGTTGCGCGGACAGGGATCGCACCTGCAACCAGACAGTCCCGGACACTACCACATCCGCTTGCGCAGACCAGAGCATGGCCAACGACAAAAAACAGAAACAGGACACGACCGCATCCACCAGCACGCTGCGCAACCGGCGCGGCCTGTGGGTAATGCTGGGCATTCTGGTCATCTCCCTGTCGATGATGTCCACCTTTGTCATTTACGCTCTGCACACCGGCAAGTTTGATGTCCATGATATCGGCGAGGCGTCTTATACCTGCGAGGAGGCCATCGCCAGGAAGTTCGGCAAACGCATCGTGGTCATGCACTACGACGGACTGTCGTCCCATTACAAACCCGACACCGGCGATTACATTGTCTTCTACCGCGTCGACGCACGCATGGATGACAAAAACCCCCTGGAAATCAGCGACTATCTGGTCAAGTGTGTGGTGCGGGAAACCTTTGGTTTTGTGCTGGGCTTCGACGCCTTCAAGCTGGGCTCTCACTACAGCGGTTGACGACAACCCATCGCCTTCCTTGAAAATCCTCCCGGGCTGCTCCCAGAGAGCGTGACTACTCGGCTTTGCGGCGCTCGATATCCGGATCTTCGGCCAGGCTCTTGCTCACCACCTCGTAGACATCCCGCGACAGCCCACTCTCCGCCATGATCCTGCCCAACTCCTCGCGCATCAATGTCGCCGCCTGGGGTATATAGCGGCGCCAGCGCGTCAATGGCGTCAGGAAACGCGAGGCCATCTGTGGATTGCTGGCGTCCAGCGCAATAATCTGGTCTGCCAAGAAACGATAACCCTGGCCGTCGGGCTGGTGAAAATTAATGGCGTTCTGACTGCAGAATGCGCCGATCAAGGCCCGCAGCTTGTTGGGGTTGTGGCGATCAAAGGCCGGGTGCTGCATCAGTTCGAGCACCGTGGCGAGCGTCCCCGGACGACGACAGCCGGCCTGCACCTGCAGCCACAGATTGACCACCAGCGGCTCGTGCTGCCAGCGCTGATAGAAGCTGTCCAACGCCGCCGCCCGCGCCTCCTCAGCGCTGCTGTTTACCAGTGCGCTGAACGCCGCCAGGGTGTCGGTCATATTGTCCGCGGTCTGGAATTGCTGTTCACAGCAATGCAGGATATCCGGCGTTTCCAGTCGCATCAGATACTGCAGTGCGGTGTTCTTGAGTGCACGCCCACCGATCTGCGTCGCGCTGGGCTGATAGGGCTCGCTGTGACTGTGGTCGCGGTATAGGCGCCACCACGCGTCACTCAGCACCGCGGCGAGATGATCGCTCAGCTGCTCGCGAGCGCGATGAATAGCCAGGGGATCAATCCGCGTGGCCAGCTCAGAGAGGTAGGCCTCGCTGGGCAACGCCAACATCAGCGCCAGCAAGGCCGGATCGAGGCTGTCATCGGCCATGATGGCGCGATAGGCATCAATAAGCCGCGGGTCTATAGCGGCGGCTTCATCAGCGATCAACGCCTGCAACACCTGAACCGCCAACTGCTGGCCGGCATCCCAGCGGCTGAATCCATCGCTGTCCAGCCGCATCAGCGTCTGCAGCTGGTCGCGATCATAGTCATGCTGCAGCTTTACCGGCGCGGAAAAGCCTCGCAGCAGGCTGGGCACAGGCGCTTCCGTGACATTTTCGAACTCCAGGCGCTGTTCAGCTTCGCGCAGCGCCACCACCACCTCGGTGCGATCGGGCGCCGTGAAATCCACGACGCTGCCGCGCACGTTCAGCGGCAGGGCGCCGGCAGCGCCGATCAGGGCCAGCCGGATGGGTATCAACAACGGTTCCTTGTGCGGCTGGCCCGGCGTGGGGGGGCAATGCTGGCGCAGGGTCAGGCTGTAGCGCCGGGTGTCCGCATCGTAGTTGCCGATGGCCGTGACCTGGGGCGTGCCCGCCTGGCTGTACCAGCGCCGGAACTGGCCGAGATCGCGACCGCTGGCATCTTCCATGGCGCGCACAAAATCGTCGCAGGTCACCGCCTGGCCGTCGTGGCGGGCGAAGTACAGATCGCTGCCGCGACGGAAGTCCTCGGCACCCAGCAGTGTATGCAGCATGCGGACGACTTCCGCGCCTTTTTCATAGATGGTGACGGTGTAGAAGTTGGAAATCTCGATATACGACTCAGGGCGCACCGGGTGGGCCAGCGGCCCGGCATCCTCCGCAAACTGCACTGTGCGCAGCAGGGTCGCGTCTTCAATGCGCTTGACCGTGGCCGAGCCCATATCCGCCGAAAACTGGGCATCGCGAAATACGGTAAAGCCTTCTTTAAGGCTCAGTTGAAACCAGTCCCGGCAGGTCACGCGGTTACCGGACCAGTTGTGGAAGTATTCGTGGGCCACCACCGCTTCTACGCGCTGAAACCCCGCGTCGGTCGTGGTTTCAGGCTTGGCCAGAACACAGGACGTATTGAAAATATTGAGGCTTTTGTTCTCCATCGCCCCCATATTGAAATCGTCGACGGCCACGATATTGAAAATATCCAGATCGTACTCGCGACCGTAAACCTTTTCATCCCAGCGCATCGCGCGCTTCAGGGAATCCATCGCGTGCTGGCATTTGTCGAGATCCTGGGGCTCCACATAGATGTGCAGACTGACCTCGCGCCCGCTGCAGGTAGTGAACCGGTCGTCGAATCGATCCAGGTCGCCTGCAACCAGCGCAAACAGGTAGCTGGGCTTGGGGAACGGATCTTCCCAGCGCGCCCAGTGCCGGCCGCCGCCCGCTTCCCCCTGGGCCACGAGGTTGCCATTGCTCAGCAGCACCGGGCACTGGGCGCGGTCCGCTTCGATGGTCACGGTGTAGACCGACATCACATCGGGCCGATCGAGAAACCAGGTGATATGGCGAAACCCCTCGGCCTCGCACTGGGTGCAGTACATCGTGCGCGAGCGGTACAGGCCCTCCAGCGAACGGTTCTTCTCGGGCTCGATCTCAGTGACCACTTCCAGCGCAAAACGCTCCGGCACCGAGGCGATGGTCATCTGCTCGCCGTCGATCAGATAGTCGTCGGTGGTCAGTGGCCGTTCGTCGATGGCCAGCGCCAGGGTGCGCAGATTGCAGCCGTCCAATACCAGTGACGTGCCATCGCCCGTCGCCGCCGGATTGCGCCGCATATGCAGCCGCGAGCGCACGGTGGTGGCACCCGGCTCGATCAGAAAATGCAGTTCGGTGCGGTCGATAAGATAAGCGGGGGGACTGTAGTCCTGGAGCAGGGTTGCGCGGGGTTGTGCGTCTCGCATCAGGCGTCCTCGGCAGAAAATTCCACCTGGTAGGCGGTGTACTTGCGAATATTGATCACGCCGGTATCCAGCATCAGGTACTGGCCTTTGATGCCCAGCAACTGGCCCTCGACCAGCGGCGTCTTGTCCAGGTTGTGCGCGACCACCTTGCTCGGGTAGCTCAGCACCGGATAGGTCAGGCTGACCGTTTCGGGCGCCTCCAGTACCTGGATGGACTGCAGGCCAAAGCGCTGCTGCAGGTCGGCAATCTCGGGCGCGCACGCCGCCAGCAGGCGCTCGCGCTCAACCATCAGGTCCAGTTCGTCGACCTGGCCCTTGAGCATGGCGCGCCAGTTGGTCTTGTCGGCGATGTGCCTCGCAAATGCCACCTCCACCAGACCCGACTGCAGGCGATTGGACACGCGCAGGATGGGCAGCGCCTGCACGGCACCCTGGTCGATCCAGCGCGTCGGCAACTGCGACGCCCGGGTAATGCCCACCTTCACGCCCGATGAGTTGGCGAGATAGACGATGTGGTCCTGCATGCAGTGCTGGTCGGCCCACTCCGGTTCACGGCAGGTGCCCTCGAAATAATGGCACAGCTCGGGCCTGACGATGCAGCTGTCGCAGCGCGCCAGCCGCTGGAAACACGGGTAGCAATAGCCCTGGTTAAAACTTTTGCGTATCGGGCGGTTGCAGTAGATACAGTTGATCTGTCCGCCGAAGCGCAACTCGAGTTTCGCACCCAGCAACCGGTTGAGGGGTATCTGCTCCGCATCCAGGCGCAGTGCATAGTTCACGGGGTCCGCCAGGCTGACGCGCATTTTCTGCAACTGACCGCTCTGCACCGTCATTGGCCGGCCGCCCCCGTCTGATCGCGGAACTGCAGGGGTTGCGGCGTATCGGGATCCTGATCGTGGTGGTCATCGTCGCACATCGCCCCGGGGGCCTTGCTGCCACGGTCGATATAGCCCACCCGCTCGGTCTCAGGCAGCGCTCTCTCATAGGCAATAACCGCCTGCATGCACAGGGCACGCTGCTCGGCACTGAGCGCGCGGCCATCCGGCCACTTGCCGATCTCGATAGCGCGCTTGAGGTTGCGATGGATGTCGGGATCGATGCTGGCGATCAACTGCTCGAAATTCATGGCTGGCCCGCGACGTGACTGGCCTGGCAGTATACCAAAGCCTGCTCAGCGGGGCTTCGCGCTGCGCGCAAACAGCGCCGCCGCGCCCCCCAGCAGCAGCCCCATCATCAGACCGCCCACATGGGCCGCATTGGCCACCGCGCCCGCGCCCAGCAGGGCCGCAAACCCTGCCATGCACAGCAGCAGCCACCCAAGCATGATCGCCATCACCGGCCCGGGCACCGCCATGCGCTGATCACCGGTCATCCGGCTCCAGATCCAACAGTAGCCCAGCAGGCCGTAGATCACCCCGGACATGCCGCCAAACACACTGGCGCCGGAGAACATAAACTGCACGATATTGCTGCCCATGCCGATGGACAGCACGATACCGCCCAGGTGCACACTGCCCTGAGCCACTTCGATCCGCCGCCCCAGATCCCACCACCACAGCATATTGAAGGTGATGTGCAGCAGGGAGAAGTGCAGAAAAACCGGGGTGAACATGCGCCAGTATTCGCCCTGGGGCAGAACGAACACCCAGTGATCGCCAATGCGCTCGAACTCGAAAAAGGTGAACAGCTTGACCCAGTGCATACCGGGATCCAGTTCCACCAGCAGGAAGCCCGCCACACTGAGCAACAGCAGAAGCGCCGTCACCGGCGCGCGCAGCACCGCCAGCAGCCAGCGATCCGGCGACGCTGGGGGCGCCGGTCGGGCACGCTGCAGCGCGGGTGTTTCACCGCGTTGCCAGCGCCGATAGAGATCCGTTGCCTGCGCCACATGCGCCACCTGCCCCACCCACAACACCTGTCTATCGCCGCTTTCGACGAGCCGGTGCGGGATGCGCTGCTGCCACAGCAGGCGGCTGAACTCCAGCAGGTTCTCGTCCTGGGGCGCGTCAAAAGCGCGTATATCGGCCATGCGGAAATGTCCTAGTGTTTGATGCCGTCGACCCAGACAAACTTCTCGTTGTCGAGCTCGGACTCGTCATCCAGGCGGTACGCCACCAGCCTGCCGGCCTTCACCGCGCTGTAGTCGAGGCAGGCCATATTGCGGCGCAGGCGTCGTGGCTTGCCGCTCTGCCAGTAATGGCCGACAAACAGCAGCGGTGCATCCAGCGAATAGTATGGCAGCGCCGCGCGGTCCGCTTCACTGACCGGCCGCTGCGCGACATCGTCGGGCAAAGGATCGGGCTGGAACTCCAGATCGCCATAGTTTGCCGGGCGCGATACCCAGTACTTGGCACGAAATCGCTGCCGGGTCAGGCCGTCGCGGCTGCGCATCTGCATCCCGTCGGGCAGCACCAGGTCGACACCACGGGTCAGGCGGTCGATCAGGCGCCCTGCAAACTGGTGCTTGTCCGCGGACGCCATCAACAGCTCCCGGTTCATGCGCGCATCGGGGTAGCGGCTGCGCAGCTCGTCAATCAGACGCTGGTCCCAGCAGGCATGGACCACCCGGAAATGCGCCAGTTCCAATACCAGCGGCATGCGCTCCAACCAGGCCATCAGATCGCGCCAGTCGCTGGGGTGGTTGGCAAATTGCTCCAGCGTCTGCTGAATAATGCGGCTGTTGTGGCGGTTGTGCTCGCGCAGATGGCTGCGGCCGGTGCCCGGTGGAGCCGGGGTATTCCAGGCCAGCGCATCGTACTCATGGTTGCCCATGACGATTTGCGCCTGGCCCTGCTCCACCAGCTCGTAAACCAGCTGCACGGACTCGCGTATGCCGGGGCCGCGGTCGAGGAGGTCACCCAGGAACAACAGCTGGCGCGGGCGCCGCGGATCGGCGCTGACATAGCGGCCCTGCTGTTTGTGATAGCCGAGCTTGTGCAGCAACTCCACCAGGGCGTCGTAACAGCCGTGCACGTCGCCAATCAGGTCATAGCCCGAAAACTGCCTTGCATCCATTCCTTCGCCCTAGTCTCCCGGGCGCCGATTCCACCCCAGTTTATCCCGGCAACTGGCGTAGAAGCTGTGGTCCAGGGGATGAATCAGGCGCAACTTGTGTGGCTTTTTGGTGATATAAACGGCGTCTCCCGGCTGCGCGGTCATATTGACCTGGCCATCGCAAGTCACGGGAATGACGCCCTGGTTGGTGTCGCTGATGATCAGTTTGATCTCGCTGTTGCCGTCCACCACGATGGGGCGACTGCTGAGCGTGTGGGGAAACATCGGCAACAGCACGATCGCGTCCAGCCGCGGGTGCATGATGGGCCCTCCGGCAGACAGGGCGTAGGCGGTCGAACCGGTCGGCGTCGAGACAATCAGGCCGTCCGAGCGCTGGTGATAGACGAACTCGCCTTCCACAAACAACTCGAATTCGATCATTTTGGCAGAGGTGCCGGAGTTGACCACTACGTCATTGAGCGCATCCGCCACCCCGATAGGCTCGCCGTCGCGCTTGACTGTGGCATCCAGCAGAAAACGCTGCTCCAGCCGGTACTGGCCATCCAGCACCAGGCCCACGCGCTGCTCGATTTCGTCGGGCGCGATATCGGTCAGAAAACCCAGGCGCCCGCGGTTGATACCCAGCACCGGCGCATTGTGACGGGCCAGGGTGCGCGCCGCGCCGAGCAGGCTGCCGTCGCCGCCGACGACAATAATGAGATCGCAGATCTCGCCGATCATCTTGCGCGGACAAACCCGCAGCTGATGCTCCGGCAACAGCGCTGCGACCACATCGCCGAGAATGATGTTCAGGTGGCGGGCGCTGAGAAACTCGATCAGGCGCTGCAGTGATTCAACAACGCCCGTGCCGTCGCGACCAATAATGCCGATATTGCGAAAGGGTTCCATAGTGCCTTACCCGGAAACAGAGCCGCGAATTATCCCTGCTCTGCGCACCGCAGTCACGAAGCACAGTCCCGGTCGCCACGGCGCAGTGCCGCAGCTTCCGGCTGGCTGGCACAAAACCCCTCGCGATCCTGCGCCGACAACCCCTCGAACCCGTCGCGGAGCACCTGGACCTGATAGCCCTTCTCCGTCAGCAGCGAGGTGGCCGCGACGCTGCGCCGGCCACTGTTGCAGTAGATCAGGCAGGGGCGCTCTGCCGACAGGAGGCGGGCCTTCAAATAAAGAAGGTTCAGCGGAATATTGACCGCGCCCGGCCAGTGCCCCTGCTCAAACTCATCCTGGGAGCGCACATCGACCACAACACCGCCCCCGTCGTGGCCTGCCCGGAACTCGCGGATGTCGACCCGCTGCACCGCGGGCGACTTCAACAACAGGTAGAAATCCTGTTTTGCCAGACGCATCAACACGCCGTTCTCACGCATAATCACAGTGGCGTTGCGTGCCGCCTGATTGACCAGAGCATCCTCGCCGAAACAGTGGCCCACTTCCAGGGTCGCCACCCTGACGGGCTTGCCGCGCTCGTCGGCGGCCTGGTAGACGTCCGCGCTGCCCTCCTTGATCACGTAGCAGCAGTCCCCCAGTTCACCCTGACGAATCACCACATCCCCGGACGACAGATACTGTGGCTCGAAACGGTCCAATATCTGGCGGATATTCATGGGCGGTACTTTGTAGAACAGCCGCGAGCGCAGCAGAGTCAACATCCAGTCCGCATCTTCATCCAGCGCCCGTTCGCCGGCGATATCCAGGGCGATACAGTTCGCGGCCTGGTCCCAGGCCAGCATTGCGTCCAGCCGATCGCTGTCGATGCGAATCAGGTAACCGTCTTCGGTCGCCGTCACGTCCTGCTCACGGG
>JAVEVZ010000110.1:0-9043 GCA_034004805.1 Spongiibacteraceae bacterium
CGGCAACCCAACCGCTTTTTCGAGAGCGACAGCGCCACCGCCAACAGCACCTTTGGCGACAGCCGCTACCAGTACCCCAGCTGCTATTTCCAGCTTGAGGACGGCGAAGCCCTGCTGGTGGCGTTCACCGCGCCCGCCGACTGCTTCTGGAACGTGGTGCTGTCCAACCACTGGTTCGAGTCGCTGGATTACCTGCACTACGACATTCACGTCAATCCACTGCTCGCCAGTTTTGCGCCCGGTGAGCCGGTGCGCATTGTGGTCGCCAGCCAGGACCCTGGCTGGCCGGGCTGGTACTGGCTGGACACCACCGGCCACAGCCAGGGCATCGTCAACGTCCGCTTTGTCGATGCGCCGCCTCAGCCGCTGCCCGGAACCCGCGTGGTTGCGCTCGCGGCGGGGCCACCGGACGCGGCACCATGAGCATCGACCTGCGCATCTGGTGGCGGATCTGTCGCCTCGCCCACCGCGAACAACTCGCCTTCCGGCCCAAGCTCCGGCGCCTGGCGATATTCTGGCTGGGCAGTCTTTTCGTGCTGTTGAACCAGTTGCTGCTGATGCTGGATCACCTGCTTTTCCCGGGCTTCCGGCGCCTGCCCATCCGCGCGCCGGTATTTGTGATCGGCAATATGCGCAGCGGCACCACCCATATGCACCGGCTGCTGTGGGAAGACCGCGGCCACACCACCTCGCTGGCACTGTGGGAAATCCTGTTTCCCTCACTCTGCGCGCGCAAACTGATACGGGGGCTGGCCTGCATCGACCGCAGACTCCTTGGTGGGCGGATACTGGCCTGGCTACACCGCACCCAGGACCGCAAGTTCGGCAAAGCCCGGCGCATGCACCAGTGGAACCTGTTCGAGCCGGAAGAGGACGAGTTCGTTTTCTACCACACCATGCGCTCCGCCTCGCTGCTGGTCCTGTTTCCCTACTTCGGTCAGTTCGATGACCTGTCCTGGGCGGACCGCGAGCCCGAAAAAATACAGCGCAAAATGCTGGCCTTCTACGACGGTATTATCCGTCGCCAGCTGTACCTGCACGGCGCCGACAAGCGCTACCTGGCCAAGAGCCCGACCTTTGTCGCCAAGATCCGCATGCTCAGTCGGCACTACCCTGGCGCGACGTTTGTTTATATGGCGCGCAACCCCCACGAGATGCTCGCCAGCGGCGCCAACCTGCTGCAGAAAACCTGGGGCGCGCTGGGCATTGATGACGCCGCGCTGCGCGCCAACATCAGGCTGCTGAACGAGCAGCAGCTGGCGCTCTATGAATACGCCAGCGAAGCGCTGTCGGTGCTGCCCGACGACCGCGTCGCCTATATCGAGTACGGCGACCTGAACCGCAGCCCCGACGCCGTGGTGCGCAAAATTTACGCGCAGTTCCACTGGCCCCTCGAGGCCCGGTACGCGCAGTATCTGGCGCTGGCGCAGGACAGAGCCAGCGCCGGCCACCAGAGCCAGCACCGCTACCAGGCCAGCGAATTCGGCCCCGGCGCGGCAGAGGTAGAAACGCGGCTGGCCGACCTGTTCACACGCTACGGCTGGCCCTCGCAAACGGGCCAGTCTGCCGACACCAGTCCCGAAACGGAGTGAATTGCTCATGAACCAATGCCTGCAAGGCAAGATCGCCATCGTCACCGGCGCCAGCCGGGGTATCGGCGCCGCCATCGCCCGGCGTTTTGCGGCAGAGGGCGCGCGCGTGGTCATCACCGCCCGCACCCTGCAGGACAGCGAGCAGCAGGACCTGCCCGGCTCGCTGAACAGCGTGGCAGAAGCCATACGCAGCGCCGGCGGCGAGTGCCTGGCGGTTGCCGCCGACCTGGCACAGGAAGCCGACCGCGAGAACATCATCGCGGAAACCCTGCGCGCGTGGGGCGGCCTGGACATCCTGGTCAACAACGCAGCGCGGGGCTTTTACAACCCCGCCATCAGCATGTCGCGCAAACGCCTGCTGCTCAGCTATGAAATCAATCTGTTCGCACCCCTGGACCTGATGCAGCGCGCCGCGCCGCTGATGCAGGCCCGTGGCGGCGGCTGGATGCTCAATATTTCCTCGGCCACCACCCGCGTCCCCGAGCCGGCGCCCTATGACCTGAATGAGCGCTACACCCATTTCCACCGCAGCCAGGGCCCGACCATCTATGCCAGCACCAAGTCGGCACTGGAGCGAATGAGCGCCGGTGTCGCCATCGAGCTCGCCGAGCACGGCATTGCGGTCAACACCCTGGCGCCGGTGGAAGCCGTGGCCACCGAGGGGGCCGTGGCATCCGGTGTGATCGACGGGCAGGCCGGCTACGAATCCCTGGAAACCATGGCCGAGGCCGCCCTGCTGCTGTGCAGCGAACCACCCCGCGACTGCTCCGGCCTGAACGTGCTCAGCAAACCGCTGCTCGCCCGCTATGGCCGCGCGGTTCACGGTCTCGATGGGCGCCCGCTGGCCCCGGCCAGCGGAAAGACCCGCTGAGGCGACGCCCCCCGGCAGCGCTACAATCAACAATGCTCAGGAGAACAACCCCTGTGTTCAAGGTCTTTGCCAGTACGCCCGAATCCATGGGGCCAGGCGATATCGGCGCCCATGCGGCCCGCGCCGAAGCCCTGGGCTTTGACGGTCTCACCGTGCCCGACGCCATCCATGACGGCCTGCTGCTGGCGGGCTTTGCACTCAACGCCACCCGGAAACTCCAGGTGGCCACCAGCGTGCTGGTGGCATTTCCGCGCAGCCCCATGGTCACGGCCGTCGCGGCATGGGATCTGCAGGCCATGTCCGGGGGGCGCTTTATTCTCGGGCTGGGCACCCAGATCCGCCAGAATATCGAAGACCGCTATTCCGCAGTCTGGAACAAGCCCGTCGGCCAGCTGCGCGAGTATGTCCAGTCCCTGCGCGCCATTTTCCACAGCTTTCAGACCGGCGAAAAACTGGACTTCACCGGCGAGCACTACCGTTTCACCCGCCTGCAGCCGTTCTTCAACCCCGGGCCGATCGCACACCCGGATATCCCCCTGTTCTGCGGCGCCGTGGGCCCCGATATGACGCGCATGGTGGGCCGCGTCGCCGATGGCCTGATCACCCACCCCACCAACACCGCGCCGGAATACCTGCGCCAGGTCTGCCTGCCGCGCATCCAAGCCGGCGCCGAGGCCGCCACAGACGGTCCACGCGAGCATTTTCAGTTGCTTATCGGCTCTCTGCTCGCCACCGGGCGCGACGCCGGCAGTGTTGCGGCTGAGCGCGAGAAACAGCGCGCGATGCTGGGCTTTCTGTTCTCGACACCCGCCTACTGGCCCAGTCTCGAACTGTTCGGCTGGCAGGACACAGGCCCGGAGCTTCAGAAGATGACCCGCACCGGGCGCTGGAAGGAACTGCCGGACATGATCAGCGACACCATGCTGGACACCTTCGTGCCGACCGGAACCTATGGGGACATTGCCGATATTCTGCGGGAGCGCTACGCGGGACTGGGCGACATCATCACCTTCCATATGCCCGAAGACACGCGGGATGATGCACTGGCAAGAGACGCGATACTGCGGCTCAAGGCCTGAACGGCGCCCGCGCGGCTGGCGACAATCGGGAGGACGCAACGCGGCGGGTAGAAATTACAAGCGGGCGTTATGCGGTGGTGCTGGGCTCGTATCGGGGGTTTGTATCGGGGCTTTGTATCGAGGTTTGTTCCCACACCGGCGCGAGCCATTGGCGACCGACCAGACCTTGGCCGCCAATGCCGCGGACCGGGCTTACTCGGCAGCCGCTTCGTCTGCTGGCGCTTCCTCAACGGCAGGCGCCTTGGGCGTTGCCAGGGTCACCAGACCTTCGGCCACCAGCACCTTCACCTTCTCCTCACCATTGACGGCCTGACCGGCGGCATTGGTGACGGCATAGCGATTGTCGCGGCGCTGGTAAACGCGGTGTTCGGCAGTTTTCTTGACCAGTTTCATGCTGTTTTTCCTCAAAAGAATGACAGGGAGTACTCAATCAGAGCGCGGGGATTATAACTGACAGGAAAACGCCCGTCGCCCCCGATCCAGTGCCACTTGCCGCCTGTTCGACGGGGGGCGCCCCGAGGTATAGATTGGACGGCGATGGCGATGCGCCAGCAGTGGCAGGCGCGGAACACGCCCGCCTGCAGATCAAAGGACCTGACCCAAGGCGCCTGACAGCTTGAGAACAACTCTTGAACAGGCGCGTCTGTATGCTGGCGTTGTAAACGTCGCCGCCCTGGTGCCCGGAAGCGTGCCGTGTCTTTCACGACGCTGATTGTTATCGCCGTCCGGCGCCGGCTGCGTGACCTGGGCCGCCCCGGGGGCCGAGGTGAGTCCGCCGGCTCGCGGCACTCCGTTGTGACCTTCGCCCGGAGGCAAGCCCTGCATGGCTAGGAAAGCGCTTCAATGGCTCTACTGGCTCAGCGTGACGCTGGCGCTTGCGCTGGTCATATACAAGATTTATCTGAATTTTTTCGAACGGGATTTCGTGGCAGAGCATGCCGCTCAAGTGGAGGCCGTCGAAGCGGCGCTGGATGACAGAGAGAACTTTCGTTTTGCAGTTGTCGGCAATATCAGCAACTCGGTGGGCATTTTCGAACGCAAGATCATCCCGCGCCTGAACCGGGAGGGCTATGATTTCGTGGTGTCCGCCGGCAATGCGGTATTGACGGGCAGCGAAGACAAGTACCGCGCGATCTATCGCACCCTGGCCCGCCTGGATATGCCGTACCTGCTGACCTTCGGCCCTCGTGAAAAAAGTCGTCTGGGCGGCTTCCGTTTCTACGACCATTTCGGACCGCTGCACTTCAGCTTCGCAGCGGGCAACAGCCGTCTGGTCTTTCTGGACAGCACCGGAACCACCGCGTTCAACTGGCAGCAGCGCTGGCTGGAGGAAACCCTGGCCGCCGCCCAGGAAAGCCATATTTTCGTGTTCAGCGCCCTCCCACTGTACCCGGTGGGACACGCCAGCCCCTTCGGGCTGGGCACCGACGAATTGCTTGCCGAACCCGAACGCCGGCGCTTTGCGGCGCTGCTGGAAAGCCACGGCGCGGACGCGGTATTTTCGGCCACCCTGCCCCTGTTCGATCTCCAGACCCACGGCCAGACCCGCTACGTTGTTACCGGTGGCGCCGGCGGGCTGGTGATCAACAACGATGCCAGCCATTACCACTATGTATCAGTGCGCGTTACGGGCGATCAGATTGCCATCGAAGAACAACGCCTGCAGATCGGACAGCACCCCATCTGGCGGACACTGGAAAGCCTGTGGTTCTTTGTTCACTCACTGTTTTATGTCGGCTACGTCAATTTCATCCTGCTGGTCAGCAGCGTTTGCGCTGTCGCACTCTGGCTGAAAAACCGGATATTCACCGAGCGGGATTACTACCCGGTATTCGATGCCGCCGTCGATGATACGCAGGACACGCCATTGCGCATCGCAATGTTCAGCAACAGCTACCTGCCCTTTATCGGTGGCGTACCCATTTCCATCGATCGGCTGCGTCACGGGCTGAGCGACCTGGGGCACACGGTGATGGTTGTTTCGCCCCGCTATCCCGACACGGATACTGCCGATCCACTGCTGCTGCAGGTGCCGACCTTGCCAGCGCTGGGGGCGGAAAAAACCTTGCGCCTGGCCAATGTCTTTTCACTCGGCATGTACCGCAGGATTTACCGGTTTCGCCCGGACATCATCCATGTGCATCACCCGTTCTGGCTCGGCAGTGTCGGCCTGTTCCTGGGTCGCCGTCTCGGTGTTCCCGTCATCTATACCTACCACACCCGGCTGGAACACTATGCCCATTACGTCCCCCTGCCGGGACCCCTGTTTCGCAACCTGGTGTCCCACGCGATGGTGCGCCGCTTCGCCAACCGCTGCGATGGCGTTATCGTCCCTACCGAATCCGCGGAAGAATACCTGCGCACCATCGGGGTACGGCGGCGGATACTGGTGCAGCCCACCGGGGTCGATACTGACCGGTTCCACAGCGTGCCCGACGCTGAAATTCGCCGGCTGCGCGCAGAGTACGCGCCGCAACAGGCGCGCATACTGATCAGCATCTCCCGCCTCAGCCGGGAAAAAAACATCGACTTCCTGCTTGATGCCATCCGGCTGTTGAAAGATTGTAGCGAACAGGCTTTCCGCTTGCTGATTGTGGGTGACGGGCCGGAACGGCAGCGTTTGGAAATCAGGATTGGCACCCTGGGCCTTGAAAATAGCGTAGTGCTGCTGGGCGCAGTTCCCCCGGACCAGATCGCGGCCTACTGCCGGATGGCCGATATTTTTCTGTTTGCCTCCCGCTCCGAAACCCAGGGCATGGTGATCCTGGAAGCCATGGCCGCCGGTACTCCCGTGGTGGCAATACGCTCCAGCGGTATCGAGGATCTGGTGCACAACGGGTTCAACGGCTTCAAGACACCGCCGGATCACGCGCAATGGAGCGCCCGCATTGCGCAACTGCTCGATGACCCCGCCTTGCACCGGACACTGGCCACGAATGCCAGAGCCTTTGCAGACGACTACAGTATCCGTCGATTCAGTGCGAATGTAGCGCGCTTCTATGCCGGCATTCTCGCCAGCCGAAACGCTGCCGGCAGTCCGGACGCATCAGGCGCCGATGCCGGCATCGGGGAACAAAATGGCGAGATAACGGGCAGTGGTGCGAGCTGCCGGCCGGTCCCACACGACATCCGAAGTGCCGATCATTCGCGCCGATCCTGACAAACCCGTCGGGCTGGTCTGTCGACAGGCGCGCCGGGCATGCGTATCCCGCACGCCGTGCCGGCGGCTGCTGTCAGTCCTGCAACTTGCCGATGGTGTCGAAATCGAACCCGCGGTACTGAAAAAAGCGCGCGCGCCTGGCGCGCTCCTGCCAGTCTTTGGGGGGGGAAGTACCGAATTTGCGGCGGCTGACATCGCGCAGCAGTTCGAGCCAGTCGACATCGAGTTCGGCGATGGCGGATTCTACCAGGGCTTCGTCGAGACCCTTCTGGCGCAGTTCGGCGCGTATGCGCTGGGGACCGCGGCCGCGGGATATCTGGCTGCGGAGCTGGCTTTCTGCGTAGCGCTGGTCGCTCTGCAAACCTTCGCTTCTCAATTGCTCCAGTACTGCGGTAACGAGGGACGGGTCGGGAAAGCGGCGCAGCAACCTGGCGTGCAGTTCCTGCAGGCCGTATTCGCGGCGCGCGAGAAAATCCATGGCAGCGTGGCGCACGGTGGCGGACGTGATGGCAGCGGACGCGCTGTGGTCGCCGCCGCCAGAGCCGGTGTCGGTCTCAGCACAGATACCAGCACCGGCATATCCCTCGCCGTCCGCAATGTCGGGCTGCTGTGGCTGCGGTTTTTCCGTCGCGGTCATGCTTGGCAATTATCGTTGGCAATCATTCATGACAGTCGTATGCAGTCATTTGTATTCAGCTGCAGTGACTTGCAAGCAAGCGGCTGTACGCTGTTGCGTCAGCCGCCTGTTGCCACGTCCGACACACTCAGTCAGCCAGTTCGGATTCCACCTCTGACACCGTGTCGGATTTCGCCTGGGTGGGGACGTTGAGGGACTGGCGACGGATCTCATCTTCAATGGTCTTGGCGATGGCCGGGTTTTCTTCGAGATAGCGCGCGGCGTTGGCCTTGCCCTGGCCGATCTTGTCGCCCTGGTAGGCGTACCAGGCACCGGACTTGTCGATCAGGCCCAGCTTGACGCCCAGGTCGATCACCTCGCCCATATGGTAGATGCCCTTGCCGTACAGTATCTGGAACTCTGCCTGACGGAACGGCGGGCTGACCTTGTTCTTGACGACCTTGACGCGGGTTTCGTTGCCCACCACTTCGTCGCCCTCTTTCACTGCGCCGATACGGCGAATGTCGAGGCGCACGGAGGAGTAGAACTTCAGCGCGTTGCCGCCGGTGGTGGTTTCGGGGTTGCCGAACATGACCCCGATCTTCATGCGGATCTGGTTGATAAAGATCACCAGGCAGTTGGTCTGCTTGATGCTGCCGGTCAGTTTGCGCATGGCCTGGGACAGCAGCCGCGCCTGCAGGCCGACATGGGAGTCGCCCATCTCGCCTTCGATTTCCGCCTTCGGTACCAGGGCGGCCACGGAGTCGATAACCAGGATATCCACCGCACCCGAGCGCACCAGCATGTCGGTGACTTCGAGGGCCTGCTCACCGGTATCGGGCTGCGACACGATCAGGTCGTCGACATTGACGCCCAGCTTCTCTGCATAGCCGGGGTCCAGGGCATGTTCCGCGTCAATAAATGCAGCCGTGCCGCCCATCTTCTGGCACTCGGCGATAACGCTCAGGGTCAGGGTGGTCTTGCCGGAGGATTCGGGGCCGTAGATCTCGACGATGCGGCCGCGCGGCAGGCCGCCGATACCCAGCGCAATATCCAGGCCCAGGGAGCCCGTGGAAATCGCCGGGATCGCCTGGATCGGCTGCTCGCCCATGCGCATCACGGTGCCCTTGCCGAACTGGCGCTCGATCTGGGACAGCGCTGCACTCAATGCTTTCTGCCGGTTGTCGTCCATAGCCATAGCTCAACCTCGCTTATCTGTGTTGCCGAACGGGTTTATCGAATTGAAGTCGGTGTCGTGCAGGTACTGTATGAATGGCCAGTATTAAAGCACAGAAAATCCGGGCTGCCTACCCGCCGGATCAATCCCGCCGACACGGGCATCCGGGCCGCTGGAAACGGCTCATCGACGCGCCGGTCCGGCCGGCCAACACAACTACAGCCAGTCGGTGGACGCGTCACTGCTGGCGTACAGACACTGTATGGCATCGGCCAGCGCCGCGAGCGGCCGGTTGCGCGGGTAGACCAGATAGACGGGGTAACTGAATTCAGGCGCGGCGCTGACCCGCTCAAGCAGGCCCTGCTCCAGATATGGCTGCACCACGCGGGTGCGGAAATAGCCGCTGCCGCCGTTGCTCAGCAGGTACTGAATCGCCAGCGGGCCCAGATCCATGCGCAGCGCCGGGCGGGCCATTTCCGGCAGCGCGGCGTCGTGCTGCTGGCGAAAATGCGCACCCCAGTCGACGTAGACGTAGGGCGTATCACTGG
>JAVEVZ010000111.1:0-9042 GCA_034004805.1 Spongiibacteraceae bacterium
TCGCGTCAATGCCATCGGCCCGATGGGCGCCACCCGCATGTCGGAAACGTATCGCGACGAGGTAGGCAAAGGCGGCGTCGCTCTGGGTTTTGATGCTGACCTGAACGGCCCGCTGGTGGTGTACCTGGCCAGCGACGAAGCGGTCAATGTCAGCGGCCAGGTGTTTGGCACCGGTGGCGAACGCATTTCCCACATGGTGCAGCCGCATTACGGCAAGACTCTGATCCAACCCGGTGGCTGGACGGTGGCATCGATCCGCCAGCATTTCCAAACCCAGATGCCCGGGGAGTTCGGCGCCTTTGGCATTCTGGGCAAGCCTTACCCGTTTCACGACGGCGTGCCGCCCAAAGCAAAGCAGCAGGAGGAAGGGCAATGAGTGCAGCGCCCGAAAACGTGGGAATTGTCCGCTGGGGGGTTTATATCCCCCGCGCGCGCTTGCCGTTAAAAGCCCCGGCGGCGGACGGCCGCCCGGTACCCGAGCGCGCTGTTGCCGGGTACGACGAGGACAGTGTCACCATGGGCGTGGCAGCGGCCCGCGATTGCCTGAACGGTATGGACCGGGACCCTGTGGACCTGGTGCTGTTTGCCACCACCACCGCCCCCTTCGCCGAGAAACAGAGTGCGGCCTTGATAGCCGCTGCGCTGACTTTGCCGGCAGGCGTGCGCAGCGCGGATATCACTGGTTCGACCCGGGCCGGCAGCGAAGCGTTGCTGCACGCCTGCGCCGCGGTGGGCAGCGGCACTGCCCGCGCTGTACTGGTGGTGGCCGCGGATTGCCGAATGGCAGCGCCCGGCAGTGGTCGTGAATCACAACTGGGTGATGCCGCAGTGGCGTTCCTGATTCAGGCCGATCCGCTGGCGGTGCTGGACGCGCAGCACACTGCCCGCGACAGCCTGCTGGACGTCTGGCGCGCCAGTGGCGATCGATTTGTGCACGGCTGGGAAGACCGCTTCGTCAATCTGCACGGCTATCGCGAACCGCTGTTGCCGCTGCTGCAGAACGCGGTGCAGGCCGGCTCCGTGCAGCACCTGGCGCTGCCGGCGCCGGATGCCCGTGCCCAGCGTGAGATGGCGGCGTCACTGAAGCTGCCGGATGCGTGCCTGGTGCCGTCCCTCTTCGATAAGGTCGGGCACTGTGGCGCCGCGTTTGCGCCGCTGCTGCTGGTGGCGGCATTGGAGCGGGCCGCGGAGGGCGACACGATCCTGCTCGGCGATTACGGCGATGGTGCCAGCGCGCTGCGCTGGCGTTGTGTGCGGGCTGCCCGGCGCCGGCGTTTGCCGGCAGCCCTGGAGCGGCGGCGCACGATCACCGATTACCGCTGGTACCTTAAGAGCCGCGACCTGTGGCCGGTGGAGTATCCGCCCCAGCCCGATCCAGGAATTCCCGCCACCGTGCACTATCGCGAGCGGGCCGAGGACCTGGGTCTGACCGGCCAGGTCTGCCGTTGCGGCACTCACCAGTTTCCCCGCGGCCGTATCTGTCAGCGCTGCGGTGAACAGGATCAGTTTCAACCGGTGCATTACGCGGAACAGAAAGGTCGCATTGTGACCTTCACCCACGATGCTTTTTTCCCCAGCCCCGAACCGCCCAACAGTGTCGCCGTGGTGGAGGTCAACCAGGGCCCCCGGATTTATATGCAGGTTGCCGATGCGAGCCCGGACCAGGTCGAGGTGGATCTGCCGGTGCGGTTTGTTTTCCGCTGCATCCACCGTTCGGGTGGCAAGCCCAATTATTTCTGGAAATGCGTGCCGGCGGGAGGTGAAGTATGAGTTTGCGTGACAAGGCAGCCATCGTCGGTGCGGGTTGTTGTGTTTTCGGGGAAAACTGGGATCAGTCCGAGGAGGACATGATTGTGGCAGCGGTCAGCGAGGCCTATGCCGATGCCGGTATCACCGAACCCGATCGCCAGATCGACGCCATTTACTCAGGTTCGCTCTACAGCAAGAACGGCCCGGTGGAAGTGAGTGAGGCGCTCAAACTCTACAAACCGCTGACCGCGGTTTCCAACTATTGCGCCACGGGCACGGAGGCGTTTCGCGCCGCAGTGATGTCGGTGGCCGCCGGTGTCTACGACACGGTGCTGGTGGTGGGTTACGACAAACCCAAAGACCGAGGCGTGTCTGGCCCCAGCGTGGTCATTCGGGGGGTGCGCGATTTGCCCGCCACGCCGGCAGGCTGGTTTTCACTGTGCGCAGCCCCGTATTTCAAGCGCTTCGGCGCCGGTCGCGAAGATCTGGCGCGCATCGCGGTCAAGAACCATCACAACGGCACGCTGGCGCCAAAATCGTTCCTCAAGAAAGTTATCACGGTCGAGGATGTGCTGGCGGCCCGCATGATCAGCTGGCCTTTCGGCCTCTACGACTGCGCGGCGCAAACGGACGGTGCTGCCGCCGTGATCGTCACCCGCGCCGGCCTGGCGCGTTCCTTCGGCAGTGATCCGATCTGGGTCAAGGCGGTGGCCAGTGGTTCGGCGCCCAACCCGCACCGGGATCCGGACCACGATTTTCTGCGCTGGAAACCCACCGAAAATGCAGCCCGCGAAGCCTATGCCATGGCGGGTATCGACAACCCCATGCAGCAGATCGATGTGGCCCAGCTGCACGACTGCTTCACCCTCACTGAGTTGCTGAGCTACGAGGACCTGGGATTCTGCGCCAAAGGCGAGGCCCGCCACCTGGTGGCGGATGGCGTGTTCAGCCTCAAGGGTGAAATGCCGGTCAACACTGATGGCGGGCTCAAATCCTTTGGTCATCCCACCGGGGCCACCGGTATCCGCATGCTGGTTGAGAACGTACAGCAACTGCGGGGGCAGGCGGGTGCCCGTCAGGTAGCGGGGGAGCCGGTGCTGGCGCTGAGTCACAACATCGGCGGTTTCCCCACCGGCTGCGGCATCGCCATTCTGGGTCGCGAATAAGCGCTCTGTTAAGCGCCTGTTTCAGGAGGACTGTCGATGACTGACGATATAGTGCGCTACGAAGTCGATGCCGGTATTGCCACCATTACGCTGAACCGGCCGGATGCCCACAATGCGGTCAACCGCCAGATGAGTCTGGAGCTGCCCAGAATCTGGCAGCGCTTCGAGAATGATCCCGCCGCGCGGGTGGCCATTGTCACCGGGGCCGGGGAGCGGGCGTTTTGCAGCGGTGCCGACCTGGCGGACCCACCGTTCACTGACGGAGAGGGCGCCGCCGCGACGCTGGCTTCAATCCGCTGGACGTCCCTGCAGAACAATGTCTGGAAACCGGTGATCTGCGCGGTCAATGGCCTGGCGGTGGGCGGCGGCCTGCACTTTGTCGCGGAAAGCGACATGGTGATCGCCGCGGAGCACGCCAGCTTTTTCGATACGCATGTCAAAGTGGGGCTGGTGGCGGGGCTGGAGCCGGTGGTGCTGGCCCGGCGCATGCCGCTGGACGCGGTGATGCGGATGGCGCTGACCGGTGGCAAAGAACGGCTCAGTGCCCGCCGCGCCTGCGAGTTGGGACTGGTTGGCGAGGTGGTGCCAGGCAACGCGTTGATGAGTACTGCCCGGGCTCTGGCCGAACGGATACGCGAGCATTCACCGGCGGCGCTGGCTCGCACCAAGCGGTCGATCTGGGCCAGCAAAGAGCGGGGACTGCACGACGCCATGCAATACGCCTGGAACCAGATTACCGCCCATATCCCGCATCCTGATTACCGCGAGGGCGGCCAGGCGTTTCTGCAGAAGCGGGCCCCCGAATGGGCGCCGTACACCCCGGACCTGTTCGATGACGCTTATTAGGAATCCCGCGATGCGCTACCACACCGTCCTTTACCAGCAGCGCGGCAGCACGGTGTTACTGACCCTCAACCGGCCTGAGCGGCTCAATGCCTACACGCCGGAAATGGGGGAGGATCTGGTGGCCGCGTTCCGGGCCGCAGCCGCCGACGACGAGGTGGCGGCGGTGATTGTCACCGGTGCAGGCCAGGCTTTTTGCGCGGGGGCGGATCGCGCCTGCCTGGGCGGTGAGGTGGGCCCGTCGGGCTTGCGGCTCGGGGAAGAGACCTTTGTCCGGGACTTTGCGCTTGAACTGGCGGACCACCCCAAGCTGACCATCGCCGCCTTCAACGGCGTTGCCGTGGGAATCGGTATAACGATGAGCCTTTGCCTGGACCTGCGCCTGGCTGCCGCCGACACCCGGCTCAAATTGAATTTTGCCGAGCTGGGCATCGTCCCCGGCCTCGGCTCTTCCTTTGCCTTGCCGCGGCTGATGGGCTTGGGGCGGGCCAAGAAGCTGCTGCTCTGCGAGCGTGAACTGTCCGCCGAACAGGCACTGAGCGAGGGCCTGGTTGAAGAAATCTGTGCGCCGCAGAATCTGCTGGTCCGCGCCGAGGCACTGGCCGCGGCGGCGGCCGCTTGCCGCCCGGACGTGGTGGCGGCGATCAAGCGCAGTCTGAACGCCGGGGCGGCCGGTAACCGGGCGCAGGCACTGACCGCGGAACAGGAGGCCACCCGGCAGTTACGTGAACAGCGCCGCCGCAGCGAGTAAAGGAAAAGAGAAAAACATGCTCGAAATCCGTTTTGACGATATCGCCGCGCTGGAAGCGCAGATCAGCGACAGCTTTGAACCCTGGGGGCCTTCGCTGGCTGTGACACAAAGCCTGATTGACGGTTTTGCCGAACTCACCGGTGACCATCAGTGGATTCATGTCGACGTCGAGCGGGCGCAGCGGGAAAGCCCCTTCGGCGGCACTGTCGCCCACGGCCTCCTCACCCTGAGCCTGTTGCCGCGCTTGCAGGCGCCGCCGCAGTGGCAGGTGGTGGGTTATCGCAGTGCCGCCAATTACGGGATCGAGGGGCTGCGATTTCTGGCGCCGGTACCCGCGGGCAGCGCCATTCACCTGCGCAGGCGATTGGCCGGTGTCGAAGCCAGGCGCAGTGGTACTTTGCTCACCTGGGCCTATGAAATTGCGGCCCTGGAGCATGCAAAAACTGCGCTGGTGTGCCAATTGAAACTGCTCTACCAGGAGTAAAACCTGATGGATATTCCCGCCACCCATCGCGACATTCTACACAGTAAATGTTTTGCCCACGCCGCCACCCTGCGCCCCGATGGCCGTCTGTCGGTGCATCCGGTCACGGTGCTGCTGCGCAATGGCCAGGTGTGTTTCAGCACGCTCAAGAGTCGCGGCAAGTACCGCAATCTGGTGCGGGATCCCCGGCTGTCCCTATCGATTCCGCACCCGGAGAACCCCTGGCACTACCTGGAGCTGCGGGGGTTGGCGCGCCTTGAGGACGACCCCCGGCGCGAAGTGATCGACCAGATTGCCCGCAAATACCTGGGGCAGGATCACTACCCCTATGATGCCCCTGGCGATGAGCGGGTCACAGTGATTCTGGATATCGAACAGGTGTGGGCGCCGGCGATACACGGCGCCACCGACGAGAGTCTCAGCGCGCTGCGCAGCCAGGTTTATGGAGATGCGTCATCGTGAAAGACCGTGCCGCGATTGCCGGGATCGGCCAGACCGGGTTCGCCAAACGGCTCGCGCCCACCGAACTGGAGCTGGCCGCCAGTGCCGTGCAAATGGCGCTGGATGATGCCGGCATCGACCCCGCCGAAGTGGATGCCCTGAGCTGCTATACCATGGAGCAGACGCCGGAATTCGAGTTGGCGCGCACCATGGGTTTCGGCGATCTTCATTTTTTCAGCCAGGTGCCCTACGGCGGCGGGGCCGGCTGCGCTGCAGTGGGGCAGGTCGCCATGGCTATCGCCAGCGGCCAGGCTTCGGTGGGGGTGGTGTGGCGCTCCCGCAAGCGCGGCGACGCCCGCTCCCGGGTGTGGGCCCAGGTCGATCAGCGTATGGATGACCACTGGAAGTGGAGCAGGCCCTCAGGGCTGCTGCGCCCGGTGGACGAGGTGGCGATGCTGGCCCGGCGCTATATGCATGAATACGGCGTAGGGCGTCGTGAACTGGCGGACATTGCTGTGGCGTTTCGCGCCTGGGCCCGCAATAACCCCAATGCCTGCATGCGGGAGCGGCCGCTGGATGTCGATGCCTACCTGAACGCGCGCATGATTTCCGACCCGCTGTGTCTGTTCGATAACTGCCTGGAAAGCGATGGTGCCGTTGCGGTGGTGATCACCTCGACTGCGCGGGCAAGGGATCTGAAACAGCCGCCGGTGTTGATTCACGCCTTTTCCCAGGGCCTGTGTCGCGGCCATCAGTCGATGACGGATTACCACCGGGATCAGCCATTGCACACCAACTCCCAGGCCACCGCCAGGCATTTGTGGCGGCTGGCGGACTTTGGCCCCGAGGCGGTGGACGTGGCGCAGATCTACGACGCCTTCGCCCCGCTGGTGTGGTTTTCCCTGGAGGCCTATGGTTTTTGCGGGCCCGGCGAAGCACCGCACTGGATTGCTGAGCACGGCATTGGCCCCGGTGGCTCTGCGCCCCTCAATACCGCCGGCGGAAGTCTGTCGGAAGCCTATATCCACGGCCTCAACCTGGTGACTGAGGGCGTGCGCCAGTTGCGCGGTCAGGCTGCGTCGCAAATCAAAGGCGCCCGCACCTGTCTGGTCACAGGCTGTGACAGCACCCCCAACAGCGCACTGTTGCTGCGCAGGGATTGAACATGATCGAAACCATACCGTTGCCAGTGACAGATAACCCGGTGGATGCGCCGTACTGGGCCGGCGCCCGGCGCGGCGAACTGTTGCTGCAATGTTGTGCCGGTTGCGGTCGCCACCGGTTTCCTCCGCGCCCGCGCTGCCCCGACTGCCACAGCGACCAGAGTCGCTGGGGTGCGGTGTCGGGGCGGGGTGAAGTCTGGTCTTTTGTCGTGCCGCGGCCGCCGCTGCTGCCTGTCTTTGAACGGCAGTCCCCCTATGTGGTGGCCGTGGTGAGCCTGGCCGATCATCCGGGGATTCGCATGGTGGGAGCGCTGGTCGAAGCGGCTGCCGGGGGAGGGACCGTGCCGGCTGCGGTGGATTCCGATGCGGTGCGCATTGGCGCGCCGGTGCAGGCGGTGTTCACCCCGCTGACCGAGGACGTGCATCTGCTGCGCTGGTGTTTGTTGCCGGATTAATGGCGGCTCCACGTGGGCGGACGCCGGGGCCTGCCTTTTTGCTTTGGCGCCGGGATCGGATTTCCTCAATGGAGTCGGGATTACACTTGACAAAAAATATGGGTACCATGAGTATCCATATTATCACCCCATCTACTGAACGGTGAGAATGCTATGCGAATAAAAAGTCTCGGCTACCTGGGGTTGGGCGTGGTGGATCCCCGCCAATGGCTGGATTTCGCCACCCAGGTCGTGGGCGCCATGCCGGCGCGGGCAGTACCCGGCGAGGCCTGGAGTCTGGCCGGGCAGGACGCGCCTCAGGTCAGGCAGAGCGGCGGTACCGGCGTTGCCCCCGACGGCTCGGTGTATATCAAGATCGATGAATGGCAGTGGCGGGTGGCGGCTCATCCGGTCACGGGGCGGCCCGGCGTTCAGTACCTCGGCCTGGAAGTACACGACCAGCAGCAACTGGAAATCGTGGCAGCGGAACTGGAAGCCGCGGGTTTTCCCGCGCGGATGGGAACCCCCGGGGAAGCCCGCGCCCGTTCGGTAACGGCATTGCTCCACAGCTGCGATCCGGCCGGCAATCCGTTGGAGTTTTTCTACGGCCCCACCATGGATTTCAACTTCACTTCGCCGCAAGCGGGGACCCGCTTCGTGGCGGGCAAATACGGGCTCGGCCACCTCAACCTGTTCGTGAAGGACCTGCCGGCCTGCTTCGATTTCTACACCCGGTTACTGGGTTTCCAGTTGTCGGACTACATCCGTTTCGGCGAGGGCGCATCGGTGCAGTTCCTGCGCTGCAACGCCCGCCACCACAGTATCGCGCTGGTGGAAGGCGCGGGGGTCAACGGGCCGCACCACCTGTTGTTCGAAGTCCCCGACATCGACAGCGTGGGGCGGGCACTGGACCGGGCGATGAAACGCAACATCCCTGTCAGCAGTACCCTGGGGCGTCATATCAACGACAACATGCTGTCGTTCTACATGCAGAGCCCGCTGGGGTTCGATGTGGAAATTGGCTGCGAGGGCGCGATGCTGGATGACGACTGGACGGCCCGGGAGTTCTGTGAAGGCGATGTCTGGGGACACCACGGCCTGACTGCCGAGGCCATTAAACAGGCCGCTGAATCCATGGCGGGAGACGAGTCATGAGCCCACAGGATAAACCACTGGAAATCGGTCTGGTGACTGTCAGTGGTAGTGGTGAAGCAATGCTGAATTTCTATCGGGATGTGTTCGGTTTTGAACGGGTGGCGGAGATTCCCTTTCCGGGCATCGGCACCGTTAACCGGCTGCACTCGGGCGCACGCACCATCAAATTGCTGGTGCTGGAAAATGCGCCCGAACAGGCGCCGGTTCAAGGCGCGTTCACCGCGACCACCGGTCTGCGTTATGTGACGCTGTGGGTGGATGATCTGGCGGCGACTGTCGCGGCCTGTCGCGAGCGTGGTTGTGAAGTGCCGGTGGCGCCGAAGCCCCTGCGCCCCGGCGTCGATGTGGCCATGGTGAAAGACCCCGATGGCAACACCCTCGAAGTGATGGCGGAGGTTTGAGTATGCCGGTCACTGCAGTGGACTTCAGTTACCAGCTCGATGACCGCTATACCCGTCGCGCCGGTCGAGTCTACCTCAACGGCTCGCAAGCGCTGGTGCTGCTGCCGTTGTTGCAGCGCGAGCGCGATCAGCAGGCGGGCCTCAATACCGCGGGCTTTATATCCGGCTATACCGGCTCGCCCCTGGGTGGCTACGACATCGCCCTGAAACAGGCGGCACCGCACCTGGAAAAACATCATGTGCACTTCCGTCCCGGGGTGAACGAAGATCTGGCCGCGACCTCGGTCTGGGGGTCGCAGCAGGCCACGCTGATGCCCGGGGCCCGTTACGATGGAGTGTTCAGCCTGTGGTATGGCAAAGGGCCGGGAGTCGACCGCTCCGGCGACGCGCTTAAACACGGCAGTTATGCCGGCGCGTCCGAACACGGCGGTGTGCTGGTGCTGGCGGGTGACGAC
>JAVEVZ010000112.1:0-8940 GCA_034004805.1 Spongiibacteraceae bacterium
GTCGATATTCGATTGCTCGAACACGTTGGGGTGCACCATCCCGCAGCCCATAACCTCCAGCCAACCGGTCTGGCTGCAAACCCGGCAGCCTGCGCCGCCGCACATCACGCACTGGATATCCACTTCCGCCGAAGGCTCGGTAAAAGGGAAATAGGAAGGCCGGAACCGCACCGCGAGCTCGCGCTCGAAAAACCCCTGCAGAAACTCTGCGATCACGCCCTTCAGCTCGGCGAAGCTGCTGTGTTCATCGACAAGCAGGCCCTCCACCTGGTGGAACATCGGCGAGTGGGTGAGATCCGAATCACAGCGATACACACGGCCCGGGCAGATAATCCGGATCGGCGGCTGGCTGGCTTCCATCACTCGCACCTGAACCGGTGAAGTGTGGGTGCGCAGTACCCAGCGCGCCTCATCATCCCCGGCCACGGCCCTACCCAGACTGCCCGGTGCGATATAGAAGGTGTCGTGCATGGCCCGCGCCGGGTGGTGAGCCGGTATATTGAGGGCTTCGAAGTTGTGGTAGTCGTCCTCGATCTCGGGACCCTCCACCGTCTCGAAGCCCACGCGCTCAAAAAAACTGCTGATGCGTTCGATGGTGCGCGTCACCGGATGCATGCCACCCAGGTCAGCGCGGCGGCCAGCCAGCGTCACGTCGAGCTGTTCACTGCTCAGGCGACTGGCGATGGCCTGCTGCTCCAGCAGCGCACGGCGCGCGGCGATCGCCTCTTCGAGCACCGCCTTGACCCGGTTTATTTCGGCACCCGCCCGGGGGCGCTCTTCGGGACTCAGCTGGCCTAGGCCTTTTAACAGCGCGGTGAGACTGCCCTTCTTGCCGAGGTACTGCACGCGAATATCATCCAGCGCAGCCAGCCCCGGCGCATTATCAATAGCACCGCGGGCTGCCTCAGCCAGGGCCTCAAGCTCTTCCATAGATCGCTCCGCTCACCCAAAAAAAAAAGGAAAGAGCACCAGCCCTTTCCTCTTGCGATTACCGAACGGGCGCGCGGTGTTGCGCGCCGTCTAGATCATCAGGCCAAGGCTGCTTTTGCCTGCTCAACAATGGCGGTAAATGTGGACTTGTCGTGCACGGCCAAATCGGCCAGCACTTTGCGATCCAACCCGATATTGGCCTTTCTGAGACCTGCAATCAGCCGGCTGTAGCTCAGGCCGTTGGCCCGGGATGCCGCGTTGATGCGGGTAATCCACAGGGCGCGGAACTGGCGCTTGCGCTGACGACGGTCGCGGTATGCGTACTGTCCGGCCTTGATAACAGCCTGCTTGGCAACACGGAAAATACGCGACCGCGCACCGTAGTAGCCCTTGGCCTGCTTCAGAATCTTCTTGTGACGGCGACGCGCCACAACACCTCTTTTAACGCGGGGCATAGTCTATTTCCTCACTAAGATGACAGTTGGCGCTCAGCTGGCGCGGAACATACGGTCGACCAGCTTCTTGTCACCGGGCGACAGGGTATCGGTACCCCGCAGCTGGCGCTTACGCTTGGTCGTCATCTTGGTCAGGATGTGACTCTTGTTGGCGTGCTTGTGCTTGTAACCGGAAGCGGTTTTCTTGAAACGCTTCGCAGCCCCGCTGTGTACTTTGATTTTTGGCATAGTTACCTACTCCGCATTGATCGGTATATATGCAAGCAGCGGCCCTGGGAGCTCGCGCTACTTGCGCTTCTTTGGGGCGATGACCATGATCAGCTGACGACCTTCCATATTGGGCGTCTGTTCTACTGAACCCAACTCAGCGAGATCACGTTCAATCCGCTTCATCAGTTCCATGCCAATCTCCTGGTGAGCCATCTCGCGGCCGCGGTAACGCAAAGTCACCTTGGCCTTGTCCCCGTGCTCAAGGAAACGTATCAGGTTGCGTAGTTTGACCTGATAGTCACCCTCTTCCGTCCCTGGTCGAAACTTCACTTCTTTGACCTGTGTCCGGACCTGTTTCTTTTTGGCCTCGGACTGCTTCTTTTTACTTTCGAAAACAAACTTGCCGTGGTCCATGATTTTGCAGACTATCGGATCTCCATCCGCTATCTGCACCAGGTCCAGGCCGGCCTGCTCCGCTACGGCCAGCGCTTCCTCCAGCGGGACCACGCCCAGCTGATCGCCCTCGGCGCCGATGAGGCGAACATCCCGGGCGCGGATATCTTCATTCATTACCGCTTTTTTGTCGGCGCCAGCCGGCCGATTTGTTTTCCCGCGTTTAATTGTCAATTCTCCAATACGACGCGGCCGCGCTTTGCCACCTCACCGGTGAAACGCTCGATGGCGTCCTCCAAGGACATCACCCCGAGATCTTCACCGGACCGGGCACGCACGGCCACCGTCCGAGTTTCCACTTCCCTATCCCCTACAACCAGCAGATAGGGCACCTTCTGAATAGTGTGCTCACGGATTTTAAAGCCGATCTTCTCGTTTCTCAAGTCCGCTTCGGCCCTAAAGCCTTTGTTTTTCAAGCTTTCTTCCAATTCTTTGGCGTAATCGGCCTGGGCATCGGTGATATTGAGCACCGCGATCTGCACCGGCGCCAGCCAAAGGGGGAAGGCCCCCTCGAAATGTTCGATCAAAATACCGATGAACCGTTCGAAGGAGCCCAGAATAGCCCGGTGCAGCATGACCGGCACATGCCGCGAGCCGTCATCGGCCACGTACTGGGCGTCCAGCCGCCCGGGCATTGAGAAGTCCACCTGGATGGTGCCCAGCTGCCACACCCGGCCGATACAGTCCTTGAGCGAGAATTCGATCTTGGGTCCGTAGAAAGCGCCCTCCCCCGGCATTTCCTGCCAGGGCAGCCCCTTGGCATCCAGCGCCTCGGCCAGCGCCTTTTCGGCCTTGTCCCAACTCGCCTCGCTCCCCACCCGCTGCTCGGGGCGGGTGGACAGGCGGTAGATCACTTCGCCAAAGCCGAAGTCCGCGTAGACCTCGTGCAGGAAGTCGATAAAGTCGGCAACTTCGGGCTGGATCTGCTCTTCGGTACAGAAGATATGCGCGTCGTCCTGGGTAAAACCCCGCACCCGCATGATCCCGTGCAGGGAACCGGAGGGCTCGTTGCGGTGGCAGGAGCCGAACTCCGCCAGGCGCAAGGGCAGGTCCCGGTAGCTCTTGAGCCCCTGATTGAAGACCTGTACATGGCAAGGGCAGTTCATGGGCTTGACCGCGAAGCTGCGCTCCTCGCTGCTCAGGGTGAACATATCGTCGCCGAACTTGTCCGCGTGCCCGGAGCGCTCCCACAGACTCATGTCCACCAGCTGGGGGGTGCGTATCTCCTGGTAGCCGCGGGCCTGCTGGCGCTCGCGCATGTAGTATTCGATGGTCTTGTACAGCGTCCAGCCCCTGGGGTGCCAGAACACCATGCCCGGCGCCTCTTCCTGGGTGTGGAACAGGCCCAGTTTCTTGCCGACCTTGCGGTGGTCGCGCTTTTCCGCTTCCTCGATGCGCTGCAGGTAGGCCTTGAGGGCCTTCTTGTCCTGCCACGCCGTGCCATAAATGCGCTGCAGCATTTCGTTGCTGCTGTCGCCCCGCCAATAGGCGCCGGCGACCTTGGTCAGCTTGAACGCGCGCAGCTTGCCGGTGCTGGGCACATGGGGGCCGCGGCACAGGTCCATCCACGAACCCTGGCGGTAGATGGAGATCTCCTCGTCCTCGGGCAGATCCTGGATGATCTGCACCTTGTAGTGCTCACCCATCTCCCGGAACATCTTTATCGCCCTGTCGCGCTGCACCACCATGCGCTCCACGGGCAGATCCTCCGCCACCAGCTCCTCCATGCGTGCCTCGATCTTTCTGAGATCCTCGGGCGCAAAGCTGTGTCCGGTGGCGAAGTCGTAAAAGAAGCCGTCTTCGATCACCGGGCCGATGGTCACCTGCACCCCGGGAAACAGCTCCTGGGTCGCCATTGCCAGCAGGTGGGCCGTGGAGTGCCGCAACACCTCGAGGCTGTCTTCGTCGCGGTCGGTGACAATCGCCAACTCCACATCGCGGTCAATGAGGTAACTGGTATCGACCAGCCGCCCGTCAATGCGCCCGGCAAGGGCGGCCCTGGCCAGGCCGGGGCCTATGCTGGCAGCCACGGCGGCGACGGTAACGGGTTCGGGAAACTGGCGCTGACTGCCGTCAGGGAGGGTCACTACAGGCATGCTGATCTCGCTTTTCCAGTGGTGACCCCTACCAAGGGCCACTTGTTTATAAGGCGTCGCCCTCAGGCCGGACGTGGGCACGGGGTTCGCACAAGCTGCGGAGGGAGGTTCCGCATCGGCTGCCGGTCGGCGCGCAACGCCGTCCGGGACAACAATTTGGTAGGCATGATTGGACTCGAACCAACGACCCCCACCATGTCAAGGTGGTGCTCTAACCAGCTGAGCTACATGCCTGAATTGCGATGCTGCTGCCTGATACCTGCCGCCGCAACGACACGCCCTGCCACAACATCGGTTACTGCACTTGATTGACTGCTTAAACCAACCGCGGCGAGTCACCGCGAGGCGCGCATTATAAGCACTTGTCGCGCCCGGCTCAAGAGGCACATCAAGCGATAAACGCCTTTTCCCGCAGCGCGTGTATGACGTCACGCAGCCTGGCGGCCTCTTCGAACTCCAGGTTCTTCGCATGGTCCAGCATCTGCTTTTCGAGGCGCTTGATCTCGACCGCGGCCTGTTGCGGTGAAATCTGCTGGTACGTCGCCGTCGGCTCCGCCAGCTTGCTTTCCCGGCCGCGCTGACGCCCCTTCCCGCCCGGCGCACGTGCGCCCTCCATGATATCCGCGACGCTCTTGATGACCCCCTTGGGAACGATCCCGTGCTCCGCGTTGAAGGCGAGCTGCTTGTTGCGCCGGCGGTCGGTTTCGTCGATGGCGCGCCGCATGGAGCCCGTTATGGTATCGGCGTACAGAATAGCCTTGCCGCGCAGATGGCGCGCTGCGCGGCCGATGGTCTGTATCAGCGAGCGCTCAGAGCGCAGAAAGCCCTCCTTGTCCGCATCGAGAATAGCTACCAGGGACACTTCGGGCATATCCAGCCCTTCGCGCAGCAGGTTGATGCCCACCAGCACGTCGAATTCGCCCAGGCGCAGGTCGCGAATGATTTCAACCCGTTCCACGGTATCGATATCCGAGTGCAGGTAGCGCACCTTGACGCCGTGTTCGCTCAGGTATTCGGTCAGATCCTCGGCCATGCGCTTGGTCAGCACCGTCACCAGAACGCGATCTCCCTGCGCTACCCGCAACGCGATTTCACCCAGCAGGTCGTCAACCTGGGACCGGGCCGGCCGTATTTCGACTTCGGGATCGACCAGCCCGGTCGGCCGCACGACCTGTTCTACGATGCGCGCCGAGCGCTCCAGCTCGTAGGGCCCCGGAGTGGCGGACACGTAGATCAGCTGCGGCACCAGCCGTTCCCACTCGTCAAAGCGCAGGGGGCGGTTGTCCAGGGCGGACGGCAGACGAAACCCGTAATTCACCAGGGTTTCCTTGCGCGCCCGGTCGCCGCGGTACATACCGCCAATCTGTGGAATGGTCACGTGCGACTCGTCCACCACCACCAGGGCGTCGGCGGGCAGGTAGTCGAACAGACAGGGGGGCGGCTCGTCCGGCGCACGCCCCGACAGGTAGCGCGAGTAGTTCTCAATCCCATTGCAGTAGCCGAGCTCGCGGATCATTTCGATATCGTAGCGGGTGCGCTGCTCCAGGCGTTGCGCCTCCACCAGCCGATCCTCGGCCCGCAGATGCGCCAGGCGCTCAACCAGCTCCTCCTCGATCAGATCCACCGCCTTCAGGAGGTTTTCCCGGGGCGTGACGTAGTGGCTTTTGGGAAAGATGGTGTAGCGCGGTACGCGACTGAGCACTTCGCCGGTCAGCGGATCAAACAGGCTGAGGTTTTCGATTTCCTCATCGAACAGCTCCACCCGCACCGCATCCCGCTCCGACTCCGCCGGGAAAATATCCATCACATCGCCGCGCACCCGGTACGTGCCGCGAGTGAACGCAACGTCGTTGCGAGTGTATTGCAGCTCCGCGAGACGCCGCAGCAGGGCGCGCTGGTCGATCTGCTCGCCGCGACTCAGGTGCAGCACCATCTGAAAATACAACTCGGGATCACCCAGGCCGTAGATGGCAGACACCGTCGCGACGATCAGTGCGTCCTTGCGTTCCATCAATGCCTTGGTGGCGGACAGGCGCATCTGCTCAATATGGTCGTTGATTGATGCGTCCTTCTCGATATAGGTATCCGAGGACGGCACATAGGCCTCGGGCTGGTAATAGTCGTAATAGGAAACGAAGTACTCAACGGCGTTGTTGGGAAAGAAATCCCGAAACTCACCGTAAAGCTGCGCCGCCAGGGTTTTGTTGGGGGCCATCACGATGGTGGGGCGCTGCAACTCCTGTACGACATTGGCGATGGTAAAGGTCTTGCCGGAACCGGTAACCCCCAGCAATGTCTGACCGTGCAGCCCTGCGCGCACCCCTTCCAGCAGACCCTGGATAGCCGCCGCCTGGTCACCGGCGGGCGAAAAGGATGAAACCACCTGGAAGGGACGACTCATGGGACACTGCGACCAACATAAAAATGAACGAGCGGGAAATGGTACTACCCCGGAGGCAACCACAGCTACCGTAGCAGGCGATTAAGCGGCAGGAGCCCTGATCACAGGTCTTGACGCAGGGATACCCGATGGCTAATATGCCGCCCCTGACGCGCAAGCGCCATTCCGCCTTAGCTCAGTCGGTAGAGCAACTGACTGTTAATCAGTGGGTCGCTGGTTCGAGCCCAGCAGGCGGAGCCAAACAGCAAGTGCAGCATCTCAGCGGACAGCACTCAGATAGCAGTCTGAGTCGGCTCCAACGGCACGCAGCAGTCGCGCGATTCGACCCAACGTCGACGTCGACTAAGTTATGTAGTGACTAAGTAGTGACTACGTAGCAGTGCCAGGCATTGAAAAAACAGATTTCAGGGCGTGCTTATGCACGCCCTTTTTTTGCGCCAGCGTTCTACTTTTTTATGGCTTTATGGCTTTATGGCTTTACGGCTTTGCGGCTGTTTCCGTCTGCGTATCAGTGTCAGTAAAAACGCCCTACGCCGCTGCTCTGCCGGCCCACCACTGGTCAGCCTGAGATAAGCGCAGGGTACCGTCAGCCCGCGTGCATTACTCTTTGCTTTTCAGCGGACAGCTACTCAACCCGAACAACGCATAGAGGGGACAGAAGCGTATCAGTCCGGTCACCACCAGGATGGCACCCAGCCAGCCCCACCACCCCACCGTACCGATGGCCGCCAGTACCATCAGAACCGCGCCCACAACAACACGAGCAATACTGTCGAGACTACCGAGATTGGCTTTCATATATCCTCCGCAGCTTTGAGGCATACTCCTCGCACATCATATACCCACTGCGCTTTTTATATCCGCTCCTTTCGTATTCTCTACGTGCCCCGCAAAAGCGGGGCACTTATCCCGTACTTATGTCAGAACGGCCACACTACCGGCACGATCAGAAAAGTTGCAACGCCCACCACTGCCGTCAGCGGCAGACCAATGCGCAGAAAGTCCGTAAAGCGGTAGTCACCGGGCCCGTAAACCATCAGGTTGGTCTGGTAGCCAATGGGCGTCGCAAAACAGGTCGAGGCAGCAATCATCAGCGTGACCGCAAACGGCAGCACACTGACATTGAGTGACTGTGCCGAAGCCAGGGCGACGGGAAACAGCAAAACGGCTGCCGCAACATTGGAAATCACGGCCGAAAAGCCCACCGTCAAACCGAACAGAATCGCCAGCGCCGTGGCCGGCGAGCCCTGTGCAAAAACAATCATCTGGGATGCGATTGCGCTGGCAGCGCCTGTTTTCTCAATCGCAGTGCCAAGACCAATGGACGCCGCAATGACCAGCAGAATCTGCCAGTCGACGCAGCGGCGGGCTTCGTCGACGCGCAGACAGCGCGTAATCAGCATCAACCCTGCCGCCAGCAGCGAGCCCTTGAACATGCTGATCCAGCCCAGGGCTACCGAGACCACCATCGCCAGCAAAATCAACACCGACAGCCAGCGCTGCTCGTGACGCACGGGCTCCGAGTTCTCGATACGGCTGACCAACAGGAAATCCTTGGCATAACTCTGCCGCTCGACAAACTCATCGTGGGTTTCCAGCAGCAGCGTATCACCGGGCCTCAGCACCACATCGCCAATCCTGGCCTTGAGCTGCTTGCCATCGCGTGCGATGGCTATAATGACGGCGCCATAGCGGTTGCGGAACCGGGTATCGCGAACAGTTCGCCCCAACCACGGAAAGTTGGGCGACACCACCACTTCCACCAGGCACCGGTTGCTGGCCCGGTCACCCAGCTTGAAGGCCTGGTCGTCCGCCAGCCGCAGCCCGCGGATATTTTTGAGATCAACCACTGAGCGCACGTCGCCCACGAAAATCAGACGATCGCCGGAAAGCAGTATTTCCTCGGGACCGACCGCGCTGATAGTGCGCCCTTTACGCTCGATTTCCATCAGGTACATGCCCGGCAGATGCCGCAGGCCCGCATCCTCGATCGAGCGATTATCCAATGGGCTGCCGGAGTCAATTTCCATTTCAACAACGTACTGGCGCGCATCCTCAAATCGCAGGCTGACCTTTGACCGGTTGGGCAGCAGCCAGCGCGAAAACGCTATCGTGAAAGCAATGACCAGCACCGTGCAGGGCAGACCGATCCAGGCCAGTTCGAACATTTCCAGCGAGCGCAGTCCGGTCACATTGGCGAGCATGCCGTTCACAACCAGATTGGTACTGGTGCCCACCAGGGTGCAAGTGCCGCCGATGATCGCGGCATAGCTCAACGGAATCATCAACTGGCTGGCGGACAGGTTGTGGCGCTTGGCCCAATCCGAGACGGCGGGCACCAGCATTGCCACCACCGGCGTGTTGTTGAGCACGGAACTCATCAGGGCAACCGGCG
>JAVEVZ010000113.1:0-8873 GCA_034004805.1 Spongiibacteraceae bacterium
TGGCGGGCGCTATTTTGACAAGTACGAAAAGCGCGCCGGGGTGTGGAAGTTTGCCCACCGTGCGGTGGTGGCGGACTGGGCCAATCTGCACAACCCGTCCATCGTCAACCTGGACAACCCCGTTATCGAAGGGGCGTATATCGGCAAGCCCGGCGAGGCCGATCCTTCCTACGGCTTCTATTCTCTGCTCAAGCGCGGGCAGCGCTGAGCGCACCTGATCTCATCTGTTAGGTATGCCGGTGGTCATCGCTACCGGCATTACAGCCATTCCTGATCACAGCTGAGCAGCACGGCATCCAGCTCCGTCGCCGCGAAGAGTTCCACTTCGCTGGCGACGCTTTCCAGTTGAGGCCGGCTGGTGCCGGCGAACACAAAGCTCCACTGACTCTGGCCATGGCGGTCGGCGTGATCGCTCTCACAGACCGCAATTTGTGAATATTTCCCGAAGCGGTCGCGCAAGCGCCCGACCCGGCGCCGCTTTTCCTTGAGCGACTGGCAGCCGGGCAATTGCAGCTCCAACGTCTGTACCAGCACATGCATCACGGTCATTCCTGTAACTGGGCGGCGAGGGCGAGCATGGCGTCGCGCTCGATTTCTGAGGTGCTGTCACCGGACAGCTGACGCCAGCCGGAGTCGGCCAGGGCCTCCTGCAGGGAGATACTGCCCAGGTGGTGATCCCGCAGCCAGTGCAACAGCTTCAGGCTGCGAAAGCCATCGAACCAGATATGCCAGTGGCGCAGGCGTGCGTCGATGGTTTTGCCCTGGCGCAGGCAGTGGCGCAGCGCGGCCCGCCAGCTCTGGGCGTCGAGCGCGCACTCAAGCACGTCGATTTTAATGTCCGGGTCCGGTGTTGCCTGACCGCCGCCCAGCTGTGCGATGGCGAGCTGCTGCGCGGCGCGCAGGTAGCGAAATCCGGCGGGATGGTACAGCGCAATACTGTCGGCACCCTCCGCCAGCAACGCCGTTACCGCGGGTCCGGTGCCAAACGGTGCGCGGCTGGACTCCCGACACCGCAGTGCAATCCGCGGGCCGGGCAGGGAAATGATGGCCCCCAGCTTGGCCAGCTTGTTGAGCAGGTAGAAATCCTCGCCGCCCGCGCGGCGGGGAAAGCCGCGGGCAGCGGCATAGTGGCCGGCGTGGACCGCCAGGGTCGAGCCGATGCTGTGAAACGCCCAGGGCGACCCCGCGCTACGCAGGCCCGCCACATAGTGGCGCAGCCGGAATTCGTAGGCCCGTGTAGCGCGCACCACGGCGGGCGCTGCATCCAGCGCGATATGCTGAAACGGAAAGATCAGTGCTGCGCTGTCCGGCGCTGGCGCAGGATGGGCAAAGTAATCGGCGGGCAGCAGGGCGTCGGCGTCGGTGCAATAAAGCCACGGCGAGGTGAGCTGGTTCCGCGCCAGCAGCGCGCAGGCGATATCGGCGCCGATCTTGCGCGCCAGCCCGACGCCCTGTGCGCGGGGCAGGCCGTTGCCGGTGTGATCCACCAGTAATAATGCACAGCCGTGGGCGAGGCGGTAACAGTGCCCATGGGCGCCGACCCGCTGCGCGGTGAATGCCTGCAGGGCCCGCCACCAGGATTCGGTCCAGTGGAGATCGGCGTCGCTGTCGGGGCGGTTGAGAACGACGATCCACAGCACCTCCTGCTGGCCTGTCAGCCAGGCGAGAAAATGCTGCAGATAGTCCACGGGTTCACAGTACACAGGGGTGATCAAGGCCTGTTGCCAGTGGCCTTCGAGCACTGCAGCCAGCGCGGTATCGGTTTCGGCGTAGCGCTGCAGGTAGCGGTCCAGGGCTTGTATTTGCATGGCGTGGACAGGTCAGTGCAGTGCCGGGCGGTCAGCTTGGCGGCTGGCGACGTCGGCCTCGATATCAATCAGCTCGTCGAGGCGCGCGCGCCACACGGGTTCGGGAAAGTAGCGCCGGGCCAGATCAACAAACAAAGCGTAATGGCGTTCTTCGGAGCGTGTGATGGACTGGTAGAAGCGCTTCAGCGGCGCATCGGCCAGGGCCTCGGCCACCAGCCCGAAGCGCTCGGCGCCGCGGGCTTCGATAATGCCGCCCACCAGCAGGCGGTCCAGAAAGTAGTCATCGCTGCCGTTGCGCACCGCGGCGCGCATCGCCAGTACATAGGCGTCTTTCTCGTCCCGGGCCAGTTGCAGGCCGCGGGAGTGGAGTATTTTCACCACCTCGCGGAAATGGCTCATCTCCTCCACCGCCAGATCCGCCATCGCGGTCACCAGCTCCGTCCGGTCCGGGTAGTGGGACAGCATCGACACGGCCATGCCGGCGGCCTTTTTCTCGGCGGCGGCATGGTCCAGTAAAAACCGGTCAAAATCCGCCATAACGGCTGCGGTCCAGCTGGCGGGAGTGCGAAAGCGCAGGGGAAAGCTCATAGTTCAGGCAGAGTGTGGATAATGGGGGCCGGGCAGTATACCCGGGGCTGAACTCGACTCCAGGCGCCGATATAATGCTACCGGCTTTTGTGCGCTCGCAGCGGGCGCGCCCCATGAATGCTATGAGCGCCTTGAGCGCAACAGACAGGGAACTGCAATGATCATCAAACCCCGCGTGCGCGGCTTTATGTGTGTCACCACCCACCCGACTGGTTGCGCCGCCAACGTGCGCCAGCAGATCGATTACGTCAAAGCCCAGGCGCCCATTGCACAGGGTCCCAGGCGGGTGCTGGTGATCGGCAGCTCCACCGGCTACGGCCTGGCCTCGCGCATTACCGCGGCCTTTGGCGCGGGCGCGGCGACCCTGGGCATTTTCTTCGAGCGCCCCGGCACCGACAGCAAGCCGGGCACCGCGGGTTGGTACAACTCGGCGGCGTTTCACGAGGCGGCCAGGGCCGAGGGCCTTTACGCCAAGAGCATCAATGGCGATGCGTTTTCCGATGAAATCAAGCAGAAGACCATCGACACCATCAAGGCGGATCTGGGCCAGGTGGACCTGGTGGTCTACTCCCTGGCGGCGCCGCGCCGCCAGCACCCCAAAACCGGCGAGATTTTCAACTCGACCCTGAAGCCCATCGGCAAGGATGTGACCCAGCGCGGTATCAACACCGACAAGGAAGTGATTCAGGAGGTGACGTTGACGGCCGCCAGCCAGGAGGAAATCGACAATACCGTGGCGGTGATGGGTGGCGAAGACTGGGAGATGTGGATAGACGCACTGGACGCCGCGGGAGTGCTGGCGCCGGCTGCAAAAACCACGGCCTATACCTATCTGGGCGACAAGCTGACCTGGGACATCTACTGGCACGGCACCATCGGCGCAGCCAAGAAGGACCTCGACAAGCGCGTGTTGACCATACGCGACAAGCTGGCCGCGACAGGTGGTGACGCGCGGGTGTCGGTGCTCAAGGCGGTGGTGACCCAGGCCAGCTCGGCAATCCCCATCATGCCTTTGTACCTGGCGCTGCTGTTCAAGGTCATGAAGGCCGACGGCAGCCACGAGGGCTGCATTGAGCAGATTTACGGCCTGTTTCACGACAGCCTCTACGGCGTGGCGCCGATCACCGATGACGAGGGCCGGCTGCGCGCGGACGGCAAGGAAATGCGTCCGGAAATACAGCAGCAGGTCGAGGCCCTGTGGTCCCGGGTCAACGACGACAACATCAATGAGCTCACCGATTTCGCCGGCTACAAGCGGGAGTTCCTGCGTCTGTTCGGCTTCGAGATGGACGGCGTTGACTACGACGCCGAGGTCAACCCCGAAGTGCCCATCGACGGGCTGGTGGGATAGCGCGGGCGACAGGGCGGTGTGACGACCACCCTGGTTTTATCGGCGCGTCATCTGCGCGTGATGGCCGGGACCGCGAGTCTGCGCGGCCAGCAGTAACTTGCGGCGACCGCCCTGCGGGCCCATCCTCCGACATATTCAGGTGCTTCCATGGTTCCTATTTCCCACGGTAAACCCATACGCATCAGCCCGCGAGTGCAGCGCATCACGGCGGGCAACAGCGGCCCCATGACCGGCCCCGGCACCAACACCTATCTGGTGGGGGAGCGCGAGATAGCGGTGGTGGACCCCGGCCCGGCCGAGCCCGCGCACATCCAGGGCATACTCGATGCGGCCGGCGACCGCCTGCGCTGGATACTGGTGACCCACACCCACCCCGACCATTCCCCCGCCGCCCAAGCATTGCGCGAGGCCACCGGCGCCAGACTGATGGGCAATACCCTGCAGCCCGATGACGGGTTTCAGGATATGGGCTTCGTCACCGAGCACGCGTTTACCCACGACGAACGCCTGGCGACCGACGAATTCACATTGCGCGCCATTCACACGCCCGGTCATGTCGACAACCATTTCTGTTATCTGGTGGAGGAGGACGGCCTGCTGCTGACCGGCGACCACATCATGCAGGGCTCCACCGTGGTGATCATTCCGCCCCACGGCCGCATGGGAGCCTATATCCGCTCCCTGCGGTTGCTGCTGGACTACCCGCTCAAGGCGCTGGGCCCGGGCCATGGCACCGTTATCGAGGACCCCGTCGCTGAAATCAATTATCTGGTGCAGCATCGCCTGCAGCGCGAGGCCAAGGTGGTGAAGGTATTGAGCGCCGTGCAGCGCGGCAATCTGGAGGCGCTGACCCGACAGGTGTACGACGACGTAGACCCCGGCCTGCACCCCATTGCCCGCTATTCCCTGCTGGCCCACTTGATCAAACTGGCCGAAGAGGGCCGGGCCGCCGCCGAAGACGAGGATCACTGGGTGTGGCGTAGTTGAGAGTGGCGGCTTTTTTGTCGGACGTCTGACGTCTGACGTCTGACGCTGGACCGAAGATGCCAAGCGGAAGATGCCGAGTGCCAGGCCCGGCCAGCGTCTCCCGTCAAGCCGGCCCCCGGCCCGCATTTAGCGTTAGGCGTCCGACGTCCGACTCGTTAAACGACGCCCGACCTGTCCGACGACGTGCTTGCCGTGTTGCAGTGCATTCGGTTAAACGCCAGACGTCAGCTGAAGGCACCCGTCCAGCGTCTCCCGTCTCCCGTCAAGCGTCTCCCTCTAGCGTCAAGCGTCAAGCGTTAAGCGTTAAGCGTCAGACGTCCGACGTCAGACGTTTCAACAACGGGGAACCGTATCCCCTCTCCGCCGGTTATCAGTCCTGAAAGCCTCACACTTTTCAGAGCCGAGGGATGAGCATGGATACGAGCAGGTTTGCCATGAAGACAGGGCGCACAAACGGCATTGGCGGATGGACGCTTGGCGTTGCGGTGTTGCTGGCGCTGGTATTGAGCGCCTGTGCGTCGATGCAGGCATCACTGGTGTCGGTCGCCGAGGCCCAGGCGGTGGAGGATGGGTCGGAGCTGATCGTCGAGGGGAAAATCATCCAGACCCTGGGCGAGGAAGACTACTACCTGGTCCGCGATATCACCGGTGAAATCACGGCCCGCATTGACGAAAGTGTGCGCGGCAATGTGGAGCTGTCCTCCGAGGCGGTCTGGCGGCTGCAGGGTATTGTCCGCCGCAGCCCCGAACGCAGTGTGCTGGAAGTCCGCAAGCTGAGCGTGGTTCGTTAAGGAACCTGTACGCGCCGGCGCCGGCACCCTGTCGGCGCCGGTTTGCCTTTTCTTTTCCTCTCATCCCCTTCTTTGCTGCGCGTTTTTTCCTCGTTGTCATCCCCGCCCGTAATCGGCGTTTGGACACCCGTGTGCCCGGCCGATATTTCCTGTGGAACTGCTATTGCAAATAGTAATGATTATCAATAATAATGGCGCCGCCATCGCATCAGCGGTGGTTGTTCTCTTGCAGATATGGCTGCCTACCGCCCCGGGCGCGGAAGTCGCAGACCAGTGGCCGCGGTGCCACAGGGTCGCTGCAGGCCGGACAACAACTCATCGGGTGGAGAGCGACACGGTGTCAGCGGCGGTCTTTTTTGAAGCGGGTGGCCTGGTGGTATGGGTGCTGGTGGTGCTATCTGTGGTGGCGACCACCATCGCGCTGGCCAAGCTCGCGCAGTTCTGGTCGCTGCGGCCGCGCACCGATAGCGGCGCGCTGATCACTCGCCTGGAGCAGGGCGACGGCGCGGTGGACGTCAGTGGGCAACGCAGCCCGCGCGCGGTGGTGCTGGCGCGCTTCCTGGTCCTGAGACAAAGCCTGCTGGACAGCGCTGCGCTGCGCGAGGAGCTGGCCCGGGTCGCGCACCGCCAGATCGACAGCCTGGCCAGCTATCTGCGCGGTATCGAAGTGATTGCGATGGTCGCGCCGCTGCTGGGCCTGTTCGGCACGGTGCTGGGCATGATCGAAGCCTTCCAGGCCATGGAGGGTGCAGGCAGCCAGGTGGACCCCGGCGTGTTGTCCGGGGGGATCTGGAAGGCCCTGCTCACCACGGCAGTGGGCCTGGCTGTCGCGATCCCCGCCAGCATGGTGCACAGCGCGCTGGAGCGCCGCGTCGAACTGCAGGCGCGCGATCTGCAGGACGATATCGGCCGCCTCTCCACGCTGCTCAGCAAAACCGGAGCTGCGCGGTGAGCGCGGTCGTCGCCTACCGGAGCAGCCCGCGCCGCATCAGCCTGACGCCGCTGATCGATGTGGTGTTTATCCTGCTGATGTTCTTCATGCTGACCTCATCGTTTATTCAATGGCAGCAGATCGAGCTGACGACACCGCGGGCGCCGGCCAGCGCGGCTGCGGCGGAGCCGGCGCTGGTGGCGCGGCTCGATACCGCGGGCCAGCTGGCGATCCATGGCGCGGTGTTCCCGGTCCAGGATCTCAGCACAGAGCAACTCGCTGGCATCCCGGGTTACAGCGCAGATCGCGCACTGGTGGTAGTGCCCGCCGCCGAGGTGCCCGTGCAACGGGTTGTCGACACCCTGGAGCGCCTCGCCGCGGCGGGCGTGACCCGGCTCACGCTGGGCAGCGAGGACTAACGGATGACTTCCGCCCTGTATCCCCGCCGTGCCGCCAGTGCCGACGACAATATGATCCCGCTGATCAATATTGTTTTCCTGCTGCTTATCTTTTTTATGATCGCCGGCAGGATCGCCAGTGATGACGCGTTGCAACTGACGCTGCCCCAGGCTCAGCAGGCGGCGCCCGCGCCCGAGCTCCGCGTGGAAATCCTGGTGGATCGCGATGGCCGGATCGCGCTGGATGGCGTGGTGGTTTCTGTCGAACAGCTGGCGGCGCAGTTGGCCGGTTTGCAACAGCGCGGTGTCAACACGGCAGAAGTTGTCAGCGGGCTTGCGGTGGCGCTGAAGGCCGATGCCCAACTGCAGGCCGGTGTACTGACGCCGGTGCTGAATACCCTGCGCGCCGCGGGTGTCGACAGCATTCATCTGTATACCCGGCGCGCCGATTCTGAGGACATTCGTCCACCCGGCAATCGGGGGGGCGCGCCGCTGTGATTTCCCTGCCCCAGTGGCTTGTTGCGATCAGCGCGGCGCTGGCCCTGCATGGCCTGGCATTGCTGCCGCTGCTGCAGCCTGCCGCCAGCGATGGCGCGCGGGAGGCGGGCGTGGGCGGTCTTGAAGTCGGCCTGGGAATGGCTGGCTCCTATGCGGATATCGCCGCCACCCAGCCGCTGGTATCCGACGCAGAGCTTGAACCGGTGGCCGCGCCGCAAGCGCCGGCCCCCGCAGTGCCACCCACCGCCGAGGTGGTGGCTGCTGCACCTGAGGTAGCGCTCAAGGCCGTCACCGCAGCGGTGGACGAAGCGGCGATCGTGGTGGCCACACCCCCAAAAGCCAGACCGCAGCCAGAACCTGCGCCTGAGGTGGCCGTTCGGGATGCGCCCGCCACGCTCGAAACCGCGGAGACGCCGTCATCGGAGGCTCGGGTAGCAACGCCGGCCGCTGACAGCCAGGCGGTGGTGTCCAGCGTCGCAGCACCGGCTCGCCAGCGCGGCGCCGGCGAAGGCAGCAGAAGCCACCGCAGCGGCGGTCGGGTCGGCGATGTGCAGGGCTATTTCAGCCAGATCAGCGCCTGGATCGACGCCAACAAGGACTATCCGGGCGAGGTGAAGAAGCGCAAGCAGCAGGGCACTGTCACGGTCAGGTTTTCCATCAATCGCGATGGCGAGTTGCTCAATGCATCGGTCAGGAAAAGTTCCGGCCACGCGCTGCTGGATCAGGCGGCACTGGCCACCCTCGCACGCGCCAGCCCGTTTCCGCCGATACCGGCTTTTATGAATCGGCAGACGCTGAGCATCGTTGTACCCATCGATTACTCATTAATCCAAAACCAGTTCGGAGATCGCAGCTAGTGAACAAAAAAGAATCACCCATCAAACGCCCCGGCACTCTGCGCAGCCATGCTCGCGGTGCGCAGATCGTATCCCGCAGTGCACTGGCCCTGGCAGTCGCCCTGGCCGGCTCGAGTATTGCCCTGGCTCAGGACGCCGATGATGAGATCGTGCTGGACACCATCAAGGTCAAGGACCGCACCATCGACACCAACCCCTATGCCGAGGAAGGCGCACCGTATAAAGCGCGCATCTCCGGCGACAAGCGCCGCGTGAAAGAACTCGCGGAAACGCCGGCCACCATCAGCGTGCTGACCCAGACCCAGATCCAGGATTCCGGCAAGACGGACCTGCGCGAAGTGCTGGCGGCGCAGCCCGGCATCAGCCTGGGCACCGGCGAAAACGGCAACGCTTTCGGCGACCGCTATGTCATCCGCGGCCACGAGGCGCGCAGCGATGTGTTTGTCGACGGCCTGCGCGATCCCGGCATGACCACGCGGGAGAGCTTCGCGGTGGAGCAGATCGAGGTCACCAAGGGCCCCAGCGCGACCTTTGCCGGGCGCGGCTCCAGCGGTGGCGCCGTCAACAGCATCACCAAGCAGGCCAGCACCGACTATGACTTCACCAAATTGCAGGCCGGCCTGGGGACCGACAACTATTACCGCCTGACCCTCGATGCCAACCA
>JAVEVZ010000114.1:0-8810 GCA_034004805.1 Spongiibacteraceae bacterium
ACCGGCGCAGAGGTCAACACCCCCTCTGCTGCCTGCGCCACCGGCTCGCAGGCGCTGGCCGCAGCCCGCGCCAAAATCCTGTCCGGCGGCTGCGATGTCGCGCTGGTGATTGGCGCCGACACCACACCCCAGGGCTTTCTGGCGCCGGCCAAGGGCTACCGTCCCGACGACCCCGACTGGCTGCGCTTCCATCTTGGCATCACCAATCCCGCGTACTTTGCATTTTATGCGCGGCGCCGCATGGATCTGTACGGCGATACCGAGCTGGATTTTTCCAAGGTCAAAATCAAGAACAGCGAGCACGGCCTGGAGAATCCCAACGCGCGCTACCGCAAGCGCTTCACGCTGGAAGAAATTCAGGCGTCGGCCATGGTCGCTGATCCGCTGCGCCTGTTGCAGATCTGCGCGACCTCCGATGGCGCGGCGGCACTGATCGTTTCGAGCATGGATTACGCCAAGCGCATGGGCAAAGGCGATGCACCGCGCGTTGCTGCCATTTCCACAGTGACCCCGACCTTCGCCAGCGAAGTAGTGGAGATGCCCGATATCGCCACTGACTCCGCCGCCGCCGCAGGCGTCGAAGCGCACCGCTACCGCGCCTCTATTCCCGCCAAGGCCTACGAGGAAGCCGGCATCGGCCCCGAAGACGTGTCACTGGCGGAGGTCTATGACCTGTCGTCGGCCCTGGAGTTGGACTGGTACGAGGACCTTCAACTGTGCGCGCGCGGCGACGGCGCCGGTCTGGTACGCGATGGCGTGACCCGCATCGGAGGCCGCGTGCCGGTCAATGCCTCGGGCGGCCTGGCCTGCTTCGGCGAAGCAGTCCCGGCGCAGGCATTGGCCCAGGTCTGTGAACTGACCTGGCAATTGCGCGGCCAGGCCAAAGGCCGTCAGGTCGCCAATGCCAAGGTCGGCATCACGGCCAACCAGGGCCTGTTCGGGCACGGCTCCTCCGTCATCGTCAAGCGCTGAGCCCATGCCCGCCATCCACGTCTGGGATCTCTGCACCCGCAGTTTTCACTGGGTACTGGTGCTGGCGGTCACGGCATCACTGGCGACAGGGTTGAGCGGCGGGTTAGTCGCCATGGATTGGCATGTGCGCAGCGGTTATCTGGTATTGGGGCTGCTGGTATTCCGCCTGCTGTGGGGCGTGCTGGGCAGCGATTACAGCCGTTTTTCCGACTTTCCGCTCAGTCCCCGGGCGGTGCATGCCTACCTCGGCAGGCGCCGTCAGTTCCCCGGCCACAACCCGCTGGGCGCGTGGATGATCGTGGTGATGCTGCTGGCACTGACGGTGCAGGCGGTCAGCGGCCTGATGACCAGCGACGGTCTGTTTCTGGAAGGGCCCTGGGTCTTTGCCGTGGGCAGCGAGTGGTCATCGGTAGCCAGCGCGATCCATAAATGGACCTGGTGGCTGGTGTGCGGGTTGATCGCGCTGCATCTGCTGGCCGTGGCCGTTTACGCGGCGCGGGGCCGGAATCTGGTGACGCCCATGATCACCGGCAAGCGTCACTGGCCCGATGCAGCTGCCGCGCGCAGACCCAGCCGGTGGTGGTTGAGAGCCGCGCTGCTGATCGCAGCCACGGCTCTCGGCTGGGCGCTGATCACTCTTCCTTAAAGGCGTCGTGGCAGCCCTTGCAGCTTTCGCCGAGTGATTTAAAGCTGGCCATATACGCCTTGTTATCGTCGCCAGCTGCGGCCAGCGCCTGAGCGGCGTCGACGAATGTCTGCATCGCCTCGTCGAACTTGGCGGGCTGGGTCCATATCTCGGGCTTGGCCTTGGTCTTGCCGGTGCCGCTGCCTTCCGGATAACTGTCCACGGCGATTTTGGCCAGGCGCGCAATGGAGTCCGCATGGAATGCGCGGTCGCCGGCAAACTGGCTCTCGCCCTTGACGATGGCCAGCGAGGCGCCGAAGTGCCCACCCAGCGCTTCCATCACGCCCTTGCGGTGGTTGATGACACCTTCCTGCGCATATGTGGTCGCGGCAACAACAGATAGCAGTACCAGCGCTGCGGCGCTCTTGGTTATTGTCATGGTTAATTCTCCTTGATTGAAAGCGATACGGGTGACAGTGATATAGGGACCCCGGTTCACACCGCCGCCAGACCGAAGAGGCGGCGAGGCCAGAACCATTGCAGCATATCCCGCCGCGGCGGCGCTGCCCAGCCGCGGCACGCCATCGAACTGAACCATCCGCCGCTATTGCCACTCACAGTGGCCGCTATGGTCTAATGACGGCGGTGCAGCAGAGGCCGTGATCATGACCGAGTTCGACGCGCTTATCGCCACGCTGTCGCTGACCATGGGCGTCGCCTGGGCCAGCGGCATCAATCTCTACGCCGCCGTGCTGGTGCTCGGCATCGGTGGCGCCACCGGCAATATCGCCCTGCCCGAATCACTCCAGGTGGTGCAGGACCCGATGGTGATCGCCGCCGCCGGCATCATGTACGCCGTACAGTTCTTCGCCGACAAGACGCCCGGCGTGGATACCGGCTGGGACTCCATACACACGTTTATCCGCATACCGGCCGGCGCGATGCTGGCCGCCGCCAGCGTCGGCGATGTCACCCCCGCACTGCAGGTCACCGCCGGATTGCTGGGCGGCACGCTGTCCGCCGCCACCCACGCCACCAAGGCCGGCACCCGGGTCCTGATCAACACCTCGCCCGAGCCATTCAGCAACTGGGCAGCGTCCATCAGCGAAGATATCGCGGTGCTGGGCGGGTTGTGGATAGCCCTCAACTACCCGCTGGTGTTTATCGGGCTGCTGGCCATTTTCGTACTGCTGATGATCTGGCTGCTGCCGCGCCTGTGGCGCGCCATCCGCACGGTACTGCACAAGATAGGCCAGTGGCTGGGCATCAGCAGGCCAGCGGTTACCGGGCAGCAGCCCACACCCGCTGTCGCGGCGGAGCTGGAGCGGCTGAAAACCCTGCTGGACCAGGGCGCCCTGAGCGCGACGGAGTACCAGCAGGCCAAACAGAAGGTGTTGACCCAATGAAAATACCGGGCCTGTGCCTCGCCCTGTTGCTGCTTGCCCTGCCCGTGCTGGGGGCAGACCGGGGCGTATTCTTCGAAGTGCGCGGGCCGCAGGGCAGCGTGTGGCTGCTGGGTTCGCTACATGCCGCCACCGCGGACTTTTACCCCCTCAACCCCGCTATCAATGCGGCATTTCACAGCGCACAGAAGCTGGTCGTCGAAGTGGACATGGATCGCATTGATCCGCAGACGCTGCAGCAGTGGCTGCAGGCCAACGCCCTGTATCCGGCCGGCCACAGCCTGCGCAACGCGCTCAGCCCCGCCACCGCGACGGCACTGGACCAGGCCTGTCTGCGCGACCGGTTGCCCTGCGAGCAACTGATGAAACAACGCCCCGGCCTGTTTGTGATGTCCCTGGTCAGTACCCGCATGGCGCAACTGGGCTACGACCCGCAACTGGGCATAGACCAGCACTTCGTGCAGCGTGCTCGCGACACCAAGCCGATCGTCGATTTGGAGGACTGGCGGGATCAGCTGGGGCTGCTGCTGGAGTTTTCCGACGCGGATCTACTGGTGCAGCAGCTGCTGGAACAACTGGACGATGCGGACGACTTCCTGCGCGACACCAGCGCCGCCTGGCGCGCCGGCGACCTGGAGCGCCTCCATCAATTGCTGATTGAAGACGAGCTCACCGCGCATCCTGAACTCGCCGGGTTCTACGAGCGCCTGTACCACGTGCGCAATCGGCAGATGGCACAGCGCATCGTCGAAATGATGGCCCGGAATGAAACCCTGTTCGTGGTGGTGGGGGCCGCGCACCTGGTGGGTGAAACCGGCATACCGCGCCTGCTGACCGAGCGAGGTTTCGACGTCGAGCAGCGCTGAAATACCAGCAACAAAACGCGCCCCGCACACCGCACCGACTTTTGCACCTTGCGTTGTGCGTCTCCCGCCTCCCTTCTCCCGCCCCCCGAAGGTTGTATATCTCAGGCGGAACATGCCTGCGCGGCAAAGCGGACAGGCATGTACGGATAGGCCGACTTACACCCCGTAGCCACCGTCGACACAGATGATCTGGCCCGTGACATAGGCCGCGCGCTGGGAGGCCAGATACACGACGGCGTGGGCAACCTCCTCCGGTTCGCCCCAGCGCTTGAGGCACAGACCCGCCTGAACCGCTTCCTTCCAGGCCTCGTCGAAAGAGCCATCCGCCCACAAACGCTTGAAGATGCCGGCATTGATAACGCCGATGGCGACGCTGTTTGCGCGGATATTGAAGCGCCCCTCTTCCTTGGCAATGCCCTGTATCAGCCACTCAATGGCAGCCTTGGGCGCCACCGACAGCACATCGCGCTCCGGCCATTTGTTCAAACCCGCCGAGCTGATGTGTACGAAGGAACCACCGCCGGCCTCCTTCATATGCGGCAGCGCGGCATGCACAATGTTGAAGAAGCCGTTGACGTCGGCGTCAACAACCTTCTTCCACTGCTCCGGCGTGACGTCGCGAATCATCAGCTGGGGAATATCAGAGCCTGCAGCGACCACCACGGTATGGATACGATGTTTGGCGGCTATCTGGTCGATAAGCTGCTTGACCCGGGTTGCATCGCCGATCGACAGCTGATGGTGCTCGGCCTTGCGACCCAGCGCCTGCAGCCGCGCGGTAGTCTCGGCGGCGCGCTGCTCGTTGCCGTGATAGGTCAGCACCACATCACTGCCGGCTTCCGCCAGTTTTTCGCAGATCACTGCGCCATTGCCACCACTGCCACCGATAACCAGGGCCACGCCCTGGGGAAAGTCTGTCGTGCTCATATGATTCTCCTTTGCTCTGTTCTGTTTGGTGTTTGTGCCTGGTCGCTTAGCCTGGTCGTCTGATGATGACGTAAAGGGAATGGGCGCGCGGGACATGTCAGCGCGCATATTGTGCAAGCGATCAATGCAAGCGTCTCTTTGCTGAAATCCGGGCCTTCAGCCGGCCTGCTGGCTGGGATCGTCCAGCTCCGCCGGCGCGTTGCGGCCGGCAAAAATAACTTTTGCCAGACTTTCGCTCCAGTCGAGAATGGTGGTGGACGTGACCACATTGCGGCAGGCACTGATTTTCCACTGTCCGTCAACGCGGCGATACTCGTCATCGTAATGGCCGCCCAGCTGGGTGATGACCTTGTTGCGTGTATCGATCAGATAGTAGAACAACCCCCAGGTGCCGCGCGCATGGTCCACATCGATGATCTCGATCTGCGGGTTCTGTGCATGGTGCATCTCGACAATATGTTCATTGCAGGCGAGCTGCGAAAATACCTGCACCAGGTCATCGGCGTTGGAAAAACTGCCAATGCGGCCGAAATCGATCGTGCAGGGCCCGTCCACAAAACAGGCGCGCATATTCCCAGGCTGCTTCTGGTCACAGCTGGAAAAATACTGGTGTTTCAGTTGCTGGATGGCCTCGATAGCTTCGAGGCGCGCCAGGCGCTGTTCAATCGTGTTCATGAAATGCTCCCAGGGTTCAACGCGCCCGGCTCCAGGTTTTCGATCATCGCGCGAATACCGGCTTTCCAGTCGACACGGGTTTCGCCAATCAATTCGTGCATGCGCGTCGTATCGATGGCGAGATTGCCGAACATTTTGGGGTTGTCGCGAAACTCCGGCACCAGGCCCGTCAATTCGCCGATGTAGGTACACCATTCTTCAATACTGACACACTGGGAACCGCCGAAATTGACCGTAGTCACGGCGGGCGTGGCAGCGCCCAGCAGATAGGGAAGCTTCTCAAAATAGTCGTCAACATGCAGCAGGTTATAGCCGTTGGGTCGGTCCGGGTGGACGTCGATCGGCATGCCCTGCTGCATCATTTTCAGGTGTAGATAAGGCCAGCCGCCGTTGTCACCGTAGGGCACGCTGAGGCGTGCGATGGTAGTCGGCAAGCCCGTCTGGTGCGCGACAAAACGACAGACGGTTTCGGCGGCAATCTTGGCGATACTGTAGGTGGGGAACATCACCCGATGGTTGTCGCCCAGCGGATCGCTCTCCTTGCGCGGCGTGTGGCCCGCATACTCGTAGACTGCAGTGGAGGAGCAATGCATAAAGGCCTTGGCGCTGCGACAGTGCATCATCAGATTGCCCACGCCCTCGGCATTGGCGGCCAGGTCGTAGTCAAAATCGCCGCTTTTCACGACAGCAAAATTGAATACGTAATCGATGTCGTCGGGGCAATCCTTGAGGCTGGCGGCATCAGCCAGGTCAGCCTGCACTGTGTGGGCCCCCAGCGCCTCGATACGCGCTCTGTCCTCAGCCTTGCTGAAGCGGGCCAGCGCATAGACCTCGGCCTGAGGCGCAAGCCGGGCGACGATAGGTTCTGCCACCTGGCCGGTGGGCCCGGTGATCAGGATTTTCCTGCCAGCGAGTTGTACGGGTTTCACGGGCATGTCAGCCTCCTTACATGTACCAGACATTGCGGAACGATCATGCCCGGATTGTAAGCGCCGCGTCGCCCGGCTTACACACCCAATTGGGTTAACGCTGTGCGGAAAAGCGCTGCAGGCATAGCCGAATGACCCGCGCCGTTATTAGTCGTCAATAGAGGGGAGGGTCGGTGGCGTATCCGCACAGATACAGAGAAGGAGGCGCGCCGGGCCACAGCGGCCGGCGCTCACTGCATGCTTCAGAGGCGCCCTAGCAGTCTGCCGCCATGCGATAGATGGCGGGGATCCGGTCCGGGCCGTCGATGGAAGTGTCGAGGTCCTTGACCAGGCCGTCACGCACGCCATAGATCCAGCCATGTATAGTCAACTGCTGGCCGCGCGACCAGGCATTCTGGACGATAGTGGTGTGGCTGACATTCGCCACCTGCGCCAGGACGTTCAGCTCGCACAGCCGGTCCAGGCGCTCCTGCTCGTCCTCAATCTCGTACAGCTTCCTGCGGTGCCGCTGGTATACGTCCTTGATATTGCGCAACCAGTTGTCGATCAACCCGTGTTGAAGGCCATCCATCGCCGCTTTCACGCCGCCACAACCGTAGTGGCCGCAGACGATAACATGCGTGATTTTAAGCACCTCGACAGCGTACTGGAGGACCGACAGGCAGTTGAGATCCGTGTGTACCACCACATTGCCCACATTGCGGTGTACAAATACCTCACCCGGCATCAGATTGACGATCTGATTGGACGGCACGCGACTGTCAGAACAGCCGATCCACAGGTATTCGGGGCGCTGCTGAGCGGAAAGCTTCTCAAAGAACTGCGGGTCGCTTTGCTTGATTTCTTCGGCCCAGCGACGGTTGTTTTCTATCAGGTGGTCTACGGAGTTCATTAGGTTTTCCGGAGTTTTGCCGGTTCGCCATTGTAGCGGAAAGTGCTCGTGCTGTGCAGTCACCCGCGCCGCGTTTACGCCATAAAATCTGGCGCTATTTCCGTCAGCGACTGGTAGCAAACACGGTTGCGCCCCGCCTTCTTGGCCGCGTAAACAGCGTGATCCGCAGCCTTGAGCAACGCGCGGGCGAGTTGCTGCGGGGGCGATACGCCCGGCGAGGCCCAACAGCACACGCCTATGGACAGAGTGACCGGCACGCGCCGGTCATCATCGTCAGTTACCTGCAGCCCTGCCACCTCAGCTCTGATACGCTCCGCGACCTCCAGCGCAAGATCGCGCTCGCAGTCGGGCAGTATCAGCGCAAACTCCTCTCCACCGAAGCGACAGACGTGATCGGTTTTTCGCAGCATAAGGGCGATATGGCGCGCCACGGCACGCAGCACCTGGTCACCCACGTGGTGGCCGTGGCGGTCATTGATGCGCTTGAAGTGGTCGAGGTCCACAAACAGCAGACTGAGCGGCCGGGCCTGACGCAGCGCCCGTGCAATCTCGGTATCGAGGTTGCGCTGAAACGCGCGCCGGTTGCCGACCTGGGTCAGCGTGTCCATCAGACTGAGACGGTGAAGCTGCTCGCGGTTGACGCCATTCTCCAGACAAATCGCGGCGACGCTTGCCAGATGTGCGATGAAATCCGTGGACTTGTCGGTCGTGAAGCGAGTGGTTTCGCCAGCGCCGAAGTGCAGGCTGCCCACCAGTCGGCCCTGGCGCACCATGGGCAGCAGGGCGGCAGAGCCAATGCGGCTGCCGGCAAAAACCCCGAGCCCCGTCAGTGCGCGCGCTCCCGACACCAGCCGCACCCCGATACTGCCCTGGTAAAGCGTCTTGAGCGCGCTGTCGCTGCTCAGCAGCTGCAGCCCAGGCTGGCTCAGCGCCGCCTCGCCCAGCAGCTCCGCCAGCGCCCCATGGGGATCGAACAGGCGCAGCTCCACTGCGTCCAGGCTGAAGGCGCGCCGGCTGCCCACCAGCAGGCGCTGCAAGAGATCTTCGAGACCTTCCGCAGACAGCAATTGCAGCTCCATTTGCTGGTAACGGCGCAATATCCGCTCGTTCTCGGTCGCTTTGCGCACCAGGTTCGCGAGACTCGCGCCGGACGGGGCGGTAGCGACGTCACTGTCGGAGGGCGGGCATGACATGGAGGGCCCAGCTCTGCTCTGGTCAGAAGTTGGGCTAAGTGTAAGTAGGAAAACCCTTTGCCGCCACGTTTACGCCGTCGGTTTACATCGCGGACCCCGGGCACAGGCGTTTGGCGCGGCCATCGGCGGCAGCCGGCAACCACACATACCCGGCACCCGCGTCCGCGGGGCCGGGCAATCTTGCGTTAATCAATCAAAATCAAAGTCGTAGATGCCCAGCTCCTCACGCAGGCGCAGACGCTCCAGACGATCTTCGAACTTGCGGCGAATATCGGGATCGCGCCGCACGATCACCAGGGGGCGATCATCGTCAAAATCACCGTCGTCA
>JAVEVZ010000115.1:0-8785 GCA_034004805.1 Spongiibacteraceae bacterium
TCTCGCCAGCTGCCCCGAGGACCGCCTGGGCACGCCGGACATCCTGCTGATGGTGTCCGAGGACGTGCTGGTGTTTGACAACCTGGCCGGCACCCTGACCCTGGTCACCCACGCCAACCCGGAAACGGAGGGCGCGCTGGCCGCCGCCGAGGCGCGCCTCGATGCCCTGGCCGCGGCCCTGCCGGGGCCCACGCCGCGCCTGCCGCCCCTGAAGCCCGAGCCGGGCCAGCTGGCGGAGTCGGCCTTTACCTCCGAGGTCGGCGAGGCGCGCTATCACCAGATGGTCCAGCGCATCAAGGATTACACCCTGGCCGGGGACGTGATGCAGGTGGTGCCCTCCCAGCGCCTGTCCCTGCCGTTCACCGCCGAGCCCCTGAACCTGTACCGCGCGCTGCGCCACCTGAATCCCTCCCCCTACCTGTATTTTCTCGACCTGGAGGACTTTCATATCGTTGGCTCCAGCCCGGAGATTCTGGCGCGGGTGGAGGACGGCGAGGTCACCGTGCGGCCCATCGCCGGCACCCGTCGCCGCGGCCACACCCCGGAGGAGGACCTGGCCCTGGAGGCCGAGTTGCTGGCGGACCCCAAGGAGCTGGCCGAGCACCTGATGCTGATCGACCTGGGCCGCAACGATGTGGGGCGGGTCGCGCAGACCGGCTCGGTGACCCTCACCGACCGAATGATCGTCGAGCGCTATTCCCATGTGATGCACATCGTGTCCAGCGTCACCGCCAAGCTGAAGCCGGGCCTGTCCAGCGTCGATGTGCTGCGCGCCACGCTGCCGGCGGGCACCCTGAGCGGCGCGCCCAAGGTGCGGGCCATGGAGATCATCGATGAGCTGGAGTCGGTGAAGCGCGGGGTGTACGGCGGGGCGGTGGGCTACCTGGGCTGGAACGGCAATATGGACACCGCCATCGCCATCCGCACCGCGGTGATCAAGGACGGCGTGCTCTATGTGCAGGCGGGCGGCGGTGTGGTCGCGGATTCGGTGCCGGCGCTGGAGTGGAAAGAGACCATGAACAAGGCCCGCGCGATGTTTCGCGCCGCGTCCATGGCCCAGGGCGACGGCAGCGACGCGTGAGCGCCGCCGCCCGGTAGTCGGGCGGGCCTATCGGTGAACAACCTCATGGGTTTACGCAACTAGCCGGGCTTGCCGTCGGCCCGCGGCAGCCACAGCACGGCGGCATAGCGCCACAGGAACAGGGCGTAGGCGAGCACCCAGGCGCCGGCGGTCACGGTGACGCCGGGCTGCCAGGGCAGCACGCCGAACACCGTCAGCAGCCGCACCACCACGGCGAGCTGGATCAGCAGATAAGCGCTCACCATGCCCCGCGGCAGTGCCATGGGCCGGCCGGTGTGGCCCAGCGAGACCCGGGTCATAACCCCCAGGATCAGGCCGCCGATGGCGCCGATACCCAGCGCGTGCTGCCAGGCGGTGGGAGGCCAGCCGAACTGATAATGGCCCGCCAGCAACAGCAGCGCGACCGGGATCCACAGCAGTGACAGGTGCAGGATCCACAGCAGCGGCTCACGCCGCACCAGCCAGCCCCGCCACAGGGCCAGTCGCGCCAGGGCCAGCAGGGCGGCGACGCCGGCGGCCAGGGGCAGCCCCGGGTCAAACCCCGTCAGCGTCACCACCAGCAACAGCCCCAGGGCCACCAGCAGCGCGATATCCAGCGCCGGCACGGTGCGCACCGCGGCGGGGTCGCCGCCGTGGCCGCGCAGCCAGTTGGCGGAAAACGCGGGCGTGATGCGCCCGCCGACCACCAGCATCAGGATCGCTGCCAGCACCAGCCCGCCGTTGGTCCAGGCGCGGCCGCCGTCCATCAGCAGGCCCGCTTGAACCAGCCACAGCAGCGTGAGCACCGCCATCAGCAGCAGCTGCCGCCACTGCCGGGCGCGCACGATACGCCAGCCGGCGTCCAGCGCCACCAGGGGCAGGAAGCTGAGGTTGAGGGTGATGCTCAGCGCGTTGAGGTCGGCGCCGCCGAAGGTCGCCGTGAGGCGACCGGCCAGCCACACCACCCACATCAGCACCAGGGGCGCGTTGCGCAGGCGGTCGGTGCCGGTCCACACGCAGACCGCGGTGAGCAGAAAGCCCGCGATGGCGGGGGTCAGCATGCCGAACAGCATTTCGTGGCGGTGCCACTGCAGCGGCGCGTGGGCCAGGGGCAGGCTCAGCAGACCGCTGACGGTCAGCGTCCACAGCACCACGGCGAGCACCGCCCAGACGGCGGTGGACAGGAAGAAGATGCGAAACGGGTAGGCGAACAACTGGGTCAATGGATTCATGGCGAGGGTCTGTTCCACAGAAAATGCCGGGCGCGGTGACGGCAGGGGCGCCGACGGTTACTGGTCATGGTATCGACTCCCGGGTCAGGTGGCCTTTTTCAGCAGGCGGCGGCGGATGTTGCTGATCGCCGTGCTGGGCTCGAGACCCTTGGGGCAGACATAGGTACAGTTCTGGATATTGCGACAGCGCATCACGCTGTAGTGGTCGTCCAGGGCCTGGAGGCGCTGGTCTTCGCCGGTGTCGCGACTGTCCACGAGAAACCGCTGGGCCTGCAACAGCACCGCCGGCCCCAGGTACTTGTCGGGGTTCCACCACCAGGACGGGCAGCCCGAGGTACAGCAGCCGCACAGGATACATTCGTAGAGCCCGTCGAGGCGGGCGCGCTCCTCGGGGGACTGCAGGCGCTCGCCTGTGCTCGGCGGCTGGTCGTTGATCAGCCAAGGTTTGATTTTGGCGTACTGCTCGAAGAAGTGGCTCATGTCCACCACCAGGTCGCGGATCACCGGCATGCCCGGCAGCGGGCGCAGGATCAGGCGTTCGTCGCGGCCTAGTACATCGCTCACCGCGTTGACACACGCGAGGCGGTTTTTACCGTTGATACTCATGCCGTCGGAGCCGCACACGCCTTCGCGACAGGAGCGCCGGTAGGCCAGGGTGGGATCGCGTTCGTGGAGGTGTTCCAGCACGTCGAGCACCATGCGCCGGCGGTAGCCGGCGTCGACCTGGAAGCTTTCCATCCAGGGTGCGCTGTCAGTTTCTGGGTTATAGCGGTAGACCTGTACCTCAAACATGATTGTTGGCCCCCTCTGTTGCGGGTCCGCCGGTTGTGGATCCGCCGGCCCACTGACAATCCAATGTCGGTATCGACCCGGTGTCGGTATCGACGCGCTTTTTCACTGTACACCGTTTATACCGCCTACGCAGCGCCAGCTCCGTCCGGCAGCCGCAATACCGGAACCCCAATGCACGGCGGCACGGGTGGGGTGGCCCTGCCCGTGCCGCCGTGGCGTGCGGTTGTCAGCGCCGCCGCCGACGGCGCTCATCCGCGGGTTCGATGCCCCGGTGGGCGTCGACATCGTGGATGCCGTAGGGTTTTGCCAGGGATTCGCTGAAGTAGAAGTCGGGCTGGTACTCCTTGTTCTTCCACACATACCAGTCAGGTTTCTCGATCTCCTCGTACTCGATAATAAAAATGGCGCCACCGGGCTCCTTGCCGTTGTTGGACACGTGGTGCTCGTAGTGATCGTGGGATATCCACAGCCCCGGGTTGTTCATCTCCAGGATCACGTCGTAGCGCTCGCCGGGCGCCATGGCCAGTACGTCCACCGGGTAGGGGTGCTCCAGCGGCAGGCCGTCCTTGTGGGTGACAATGGCGTCGTGACCGTGGGGGTGGAAGGCCACCGGAATGGTCGCGGCCATCAAGCGGAGCCTGAGCACATCGCCCTTCTTGACCCGCAGCGGCTGGGTCATGGGCATTGACTTGCCGTTGATGGAGAAGTAGCTGATGGGCTCGTTGGGATGGCCACCTTCACCGTAGGTGTCTGCGACCTCGGGGTTCCAGCCCGAAAACATCAGAATCGCGTCCTTGGTAACGGTCTTCTCCAGCGCAGTCTTCTCTTTGGGCTCGATAATGATCGGACCCCACATGCCGCGGATACCGACGTGCTCGGGCACGTTGACGTGACAGTGGTACCACAGGCTGCCCGATTTCAGGGCCTTGAACTTATAGGTAAAGCTTTCGCCCGGCTCAATGGCTTTCTGGGTGATGTCCGGCACGCCGTCGGACTGCCAGGTGTTGAGCTGGTACTGGCCGTGCCAGTGGATGGTGTGGTTGAGGGTGGTGTTGTTCTGGACATGCACCTCGAGATCATCGCCCTCTTTGACGTGAATCAGAGGCCCGGGCACCTGGCCGTTGAAGGCCCACACTTTGGACTTGAAGCCCGGAGCGATCTCGAGTTCTACCTCTTCGATCGTCATGTCGAACTTGCGCAGTTCGGCGTGGGCGCTGACCGCGATCAGGCCCGCCAGCAGGGCCGCGGCCCATGGATTGATACGCATACCTGATCTCCCTAGGGTGTACAGCAGATTTTGCGCAGGTAGGCGACGAGGTCCGCTACTTGCTGGTCGTTGATATTGGCTTCCCAGGCCGGCATCAATACGGATTTATTTACGGCCTTGCCGCCGTGCTTGATGGCCTTGGTGAGGTCGGCGTCGGTGCGTGCCGACATTTCAGCCGTATCGGTGTGGTCGCGGGGCAGTACCGCCATATCGGCGATGTTGATGCCCTTGCCGTTGGCGTGTATGCCGTGGCACTGGGTGCAGTACACCTTGTAGAGCTTTTCGCCGTTGTCGGCGTCGCCCGCCGCCAGCGCGGGCAGCGCGCACAGCAGGCCGCCGGCGATCAGAAAGAGTGCGGATTTCTTCACGGTTGATCCTCCCCGTTGACCTTCAGGTAGTCCACCAGCCGCTTGATGGCGGCCGCGTTGAGGTCGGTGTCGGGCATCAGGGTGTGGGGGTCCCAGGCCACCGGGCTCTCGATGAAGGACGCGATGAACTTCGGCTGCAGCCGCTGCCAGGCGGTGTAGAGCTCAGGGCCCGACAGGCCGCCGAAATCCGGCGCGTCGCGGTGGCAGGCATCGCAGCCGTTGAACTTGCCGAAGTTCATGTTGCCCATCTTCCAGGAGATGGTGCCGGGCTCGTAGCCGGTGGCCTCCAGACGCGCGGTGTAGGGGGTGAGCGACATCAGGTAGTCGGCGGCCGCGACGGCCTCTTTTTCACCCAGCTTGGGGTGCACGGTGAGCGTCGCTGCATCCACCACATCGCCGTCCTCGCCATCGACCACGTGCGCGGGGGGGAAGTAGCCTGCGGGCCTTATCCGCACCGGGTTCTGCAGCCAGTCGACCAGCCACTCGCGGCGGAATTTGTTGCCGGCGTAGTAGAGCGGCGGTGCCTTGCGCTCGGCGCGCTCAGTCACGGCCTGCTCGCCGTAGTTGATTTCGGTGAGCGCGTGGCAGCTCGCGCACTGCGCCTCCACCAGGCTTTTGCCGTCGGCCGCGAGCGCTGCGGCCGACGCGCTGCCCAGGGCGGCGACGAGACTGATTAGTGCCGTGTATTTCATGTCATAGCCTCCCGGAAGTACCGCGCCTCAGCGCGGCAGTATTTGATCACCATGGCCCAGCTCGGGGCTGGCATCCTTGTGGTTCATCAGCACGGTGATGGCGCCGTTGAGGGCGTTCTTCATGCGGTGATCCACGATGGCGTTGTTGGTGGGGCGATCCTTGGGGCTGACGATGTCGAAGATCATGCCGTGTGCCGGCGCGACGTCGACGGTCTGCAGGCCCCAGGTGACATTCTTCGGATTGCCGTTATCCCAGACCCGCTCCCAGATGCCGGCGATGGGGTGGAAGGCCGCGGCCTCGTTGATCATGGCGTTCACAAAATAGATGCGCACGCGCTCGCCGGGCGTGGATTCCAGGGTCTGGCTGGCGTTGGGATCGTGCACCGGGTCGTAGTGGAACTGCTTGCCGTTGATCAGCGCACCCTTCCAGCCCTTGCTGAACAGGATGTCGTCGGCGGAGGTGCCGGCTTCAAACAGATCGCCCTGGACCAGCACATACTCGCGGTCGGGCTTGGGGAACTGCTTGCTGTAGCCTTCCTTGGGGTCGACGATCACCACGCCGTACATCCCGCGGGAGATGTGCTCGGCCATGGAGTCGGAGCCGCAGTGGTAGATCCACACGCCGGGGTGCTCCGCCTTGAAGGTAAAGGACTTGGTGGTGCCGGGCTTGATGGATTCGAACTCGTCCAGCACGTCGAAGCGGCCGGCGTGGAAATCGATGGAGTGGCTCTGCTTGTTGGCTTCGTCGTTGTGCAGGGTGAACTCGATGACATCGCCTTCCTTGACGCGGACCAGCGGGCCGGGAATCTCCCCGTTGTAGGTCCACATCGGGTGCGTGGTGCCGGAGTTGTCGATGACCACGTCTTTTTCCTTGACCGTGATGTCGAGCTTGATGGTTTCGGCCACTGCGGCGGCGCTGAATGTGCTGAGTATCAGCAGTGAGGCTGCAAGAGTTTTGTTCATGGATTCTCTCGGGTTGTGTTACGCGTGTCACAGCTGATACAAGATGCATGCCAATGGATAAAGCGTTGATTTTTAAGCGCGACGCGATATACCGTGTCTTAAAGACCCGGTCTAGATCGTGTCTAAATAACCCGATGTGACAATATGACAACACGTTCTGCATTTACCGATATGGCGGAAATCGTCGCGGACCTGTCCCAGTCCATGCCGCGGGCACTGCGCTACCAGCGCTTGCTCGAAGCGCTGCGTCGCAACTTCCCCTGTGACGCGATCGCGCTGCTGGAGCGGGAGGGCGGACAGCTGATACCGCGCGCCATCCAGGGCCTGAGCCCCGACACCATGGGCCGGCGCTTTGTGATCCAGAACCATCCGCGCCTGGCGCAGATACTCGACAGCCGCAAGCCGGTGCGCTTTGCCGCGGACTCTGAGCTGCCCGACCCCTACGACGGCTTGATCGACAACCACCGCGACCACCTGTACGTCCACGACTGCATGGGCGCGACCCTCTATATCGACGACACGCCCTGGGGGGTGGTGACCCTGGACACCCTGGATCCCAGCGCCTTCGATCGCTTCGATTTCAACCTGTTCGAAGCGTTTCTGGGGGTTGCCTCGGCCACGGTGCGTGCGGCCGGCTGGATCTGGCGTCTCGAGGAGCAGCTGGAACGGCGCCAGCAGATCGCCCTCAGCCAGTCGGTACAAGGCGCGAGCGCGGATCTGGTCAGCGCCAGCCCGGTCATGGAGCGCTTGAAAAACGAGGCGCAGACCGTGGCGGCGTCGGACCTGACGGTGCTGATACTGGGTGAGACCGGGGTGGGCAAGGAGCTGATCGCCAACTACATCCACCACCACTCCAGCCGCGCGGCGGAGCCCATGGTCTATGTGAACTGCGCGGCGCTGCCCGAAAGCCTGGCCGAGAGCGAGCTGTTCGGCCACACCAAGGGCGCCTTCTCCGGCGCGAGCGAGAACCGGGCGGGCAAGTTCGAACTGGCCCATGAGGGCACGCTGTTTCTCGACGAGGTGGGGGAGCTGCCGCTACCGGTGCAGTCCAAGCTGCTGCGGGCGCTGCAGAACGGCGAGATGCAGCGCATCGGCAGTGACAAGCTGCACCGGGTCGATGTGCGCCTGATCGCCGCCACCAATCGCGATCTGAAAAAGGAGGTCGCCGAGGGCCGGTTTCGCGCCGACCTCTATCATCGGCTGAGCGTCTATCCGCTGGTGATCCCGCCGCTGCGCGAGCGCCCCGAGGACATCCTGCCCCTGGCGGGCTATTTCCTGGAGCGCGACCACCGGCGCATGGGGGTGCGCGGCGCGCGGCTCAGCAATGCGGCCAAGCGCTGGCTGACGCGCAACGCCTGGCCGGGCAATGTCCGGGAGCTGGAACACAGTCTGTCGCGGGCGGTCATCCGCGCCCTCAGCGATGGCCAGGACGCGCGCAATATCATTGAGATCGGCGTCTCGCACCTGGGCGCGGAGGCGCCGGTCGGCCAGCCGGCACCGGGGGCTGCGGGCAGGGTCGAGGCCGCAATAGACCTGCCTCTCAACGAGGCGGTGGACGATTACAAGCGCGGGCTGATCCAGGCGCGGCTGGAGCACTTCGACGGCAACAAGGCTGCGGCGGCGCGCTCGCTGGGCCTGGACCGCGGCAATTTTGTGCGCCAGTTGAAGCGCCTGGGCATTGCCTGAGCGGCGCTCAGCGCCGCCCCCTCAGCTGGCGTCCCGCGTCCTTGAGCGCGCTCTGCACCATCTCTTCAATGCTGGGGTGGTAATAGGGCATCGCCAGCAAACTCTCCACCGTGTCGCCGCGCTGCACGGACCAGGCCAGCAGGTGGGCCAGGTGCTCGCCGCGGGTGGCGATCAGGCTCGCGCCCAGCAGCCTGCCGCTGGCGCGATCCACATACAGGCGCACAAGGTTGTCCTCGGCCCCCATGATGCGTGAACGGCCATCGGCGGCGCCCTGTGCCGTGCCAATCACCGTTTGCCCGGGATTCAGGGTGTCGTAGCCCTGGCCTACCGCGGCGATGTCGGGGTCGCTGTAAACAATCGCCATCGGCGCGCGGCGCGGCGGAATCACCACGGCGCGACCGTCGATGGATTGCGCCGCGTTGCGCGCGGCGATCAGCCCTTCGTCCGCGGCCTCGTGCATCAGCGGCCGCAGGGCACTGGCGTCCCCGGCAAAAAATACGCCGGAGGAACCGCCGCGCAGCGTCTGTGGATCCAGTACCGGCTGGCCTCGCGCATCCAGCGCCACGCCGGCCTGTTGCAGGTCCAGGTCTGCGACAGTGGCGCGCCGCCCCAGCGCCGCCAGCACCGCATCCACCTGTGCGGTCGCGTCGCCGCTGCGCACGGTGACAGCGCTCTGCCCGGCCGCGGTTTCCATGGGTTGGCCCAGCCACATCGTCAGTTCGTGG
>JAVEVZ010000116.1:0-8775 GCA_034004805.1 Spongiibacteraceae bacterium
CAGCGCCTGACGGGTTGCAGCAGCCCGGGATCAAGGGGCAACAGTTGCTGTGTCACCGGCTCTCGAAGGCCCTGGTCAGCGCGCCGGGTAAATGCGAGCGCCACCGTGATCCGCGATAACGGTTGACCGCGGCTGATGCCATCCAGCCGTGTCACAATATCCCCGGCCAGTCGGCCTATGCCTTCGGCTGATGCGGGTGGCAACAGCACGAGTTCGGGCACAAGGTCGTGGTCGTTCAGCGCATCGTTCAGCTTGGCGCCAATACAGAGCAATCGCGGTTTCGGCTCTGCACGCAGTCGGCAGTGCGTGGCGACCCGTTCGGCAAGAGTCTCGTTGTAGCTGCCACACAGGCCGTGATCGGAACCAAACGCCACAATCAGCTGCGCGACGGGCGCTTCGCTGTGCAGAGAAATACCGCCGGTGCGGTGGGCGAGGGCGGCAAAGCCCTGCAGAACGGTGCGGTGATAGGCCTCGATCGCGCTGGCCGCGTGCTCGTAGGGCGTGGCATTGATGATCGACAGGGTTTTCATGGTGTGAACGATGCCGCGTATGCTCGTCAGCGTATCGTGCTGGCGCGACAGGAATTCCAAGGTCTGTGCCACGGTTTACTCCACTGACGCAGACGGCGGCTTATCGGAAAACGCACTGCGGGCGACTGCAATGATCAGCTCGCGATCTTCCGGGCTCAGGGCCTCGTTGTCGCGTATGCGCAGATCGATAGCCTGCAACTGTTCCTGCGCTGCCGAGCGGATCAGCCCCATCGCCGCGCTAACCTTCTGTTCAGACAAGCCGTCGAACAGGCCCTCCATCGCCGCCACCAGCACCGCCAGTTGCTCCAGAGCCGGCATCGGATCGCGCTCGGGCTGGCGCAGGGCACTGCGCACTGCGGCGCCCCGGGTCAGCCGCGCGCGGGTGACATCGTCCAGCCGCGTGCCAAACCGGGCGAAGTCCTCGAGCTCCTCGAATTGCGACAGGGTGACACGCAGATTGCTGGCCACGCTGCGCAAGGCGCGTCCCTGCGCCTTGCCGCCCACCCGTGATACCGACAGGCCCAGGTCCACGGCGGGAAATTGATTCTTGCGCACCAGTCGCGGCGACAGGTAAATCTGGCCATCGGTGATCGAAATCAGATTGGTGGGAATATAGGCCGACAGATTCTCGGCCTGGGTTTCCACCACAGGCAGGGCTGTGATCGAACCGCCACCCGCCTCCGGCGCAAATTGTCCAGCGCGCTCCAACAAGCGGGCATGGACATAGAAAATATCCCCGGGAAACGCCTCCCTCCCCGGTGGGCGTCGCAGCAGCAGAGAAAGCTCACGGTAGGCGCGCGCGTGGTGGGTCATGTCGTCGAACACCACCAGCACATCTTTGCCCTGATCGGAAAAGTATTCAGCCATCGCCATGGCCGCATAGGGCGCGATATACGCCAGCCCGGGCGTCTCTTCGTCACCGGCGGAGATAACCAGGCTGCGGTGCAACATATCGCCCTTTTTCAGCGCGCTGATGACTCGCGCCACTGCATCGCCGCGCTGGCCAATGGCGCAATAGATGCAGGTCACCTGCGAGTGGGCCTGATTGAGTATGGCATCGACAGCGATCGATGTTTTGCCAGTCTGGCGGTCACCGATAATCAGTTCGCGCTGACCTAGCCCTACGGGTATAGCCGCATCAATCGCCTTGATGCCGGTAGCCAGCGGCCGGAATATCGCCGAGCGGCTCAGAACCCCCGGCGCTTCGGCCTCTATGGGGTGCTCCGCCACGGCGGCAATCGGGCCCAGGCCGTCCCGCGGCCTGCCCATGGCGTCCATGACGCGGCCCAGCAGTCCCGGGCCGACCGGCACACTGACCACCTTGCGGGTGCGGCGCACATCTTCGCCCAGGGTGATGAGTTCGGACGGTCCCAGCAGTATGACGCCCAGCCTGCCGGGCTCCAGATCAAGGACGATACCCCGCACCCCGGATGCAAAGACCAGCAATTCGTCGGCGAGTGCGCGTGCCAAGCCAGTGACAATGGCAACGCCATCACCCACCTCGGTCACTTTGCCGATCTCAGTCAGCACCGGCGCCGGCGCCGGCGCGTTCAGGAGATCGGCTAGCCAGCTATCGAAACGGCCGTCTGTCATCGTGTCGTTGGTCGCACTCATATTGCCAGTGTACCGGCGTGTGACGAGCGGCCAGACGCTTCTGCTGCCAGGCGCTCGTTGAGCAGGGCGTCCAGTTCTTCGGTATAACTGTCAACCGTCCATGCGATCTGGGCGCCGCCTATGCGCAGGATCAGGCCCGGAGCCTGCTGCGGATCAGTTTCAAAGCGCAGCACAGTGGCGGGCAACAGTTGCTTGATATCCGCCCGCAACTGTATTTGTGCCGCTTCAGGGAGGGGCTCGCGGCTGGTGGCGACCGCCTCGACGCTGCCGCCGGCAGCCTGTGCCAGTTCCCCGGCAATGGGCTGCAACCGCGCGCTTATGTGGCGCGCAATCGCTTCCTCAAGGGTTTCGTCGGCCAGATCGCGCAACACTTTGCGCGTCAGCTCCAGCAGGGCCTGGCCTCCCGAACGGTGCAACTGCGCAGCAAACCGACTGCGCTCCGCCTCAAGATGTTTGTGCCAGTCCTTCTTTTCCTGTTCGAGTCTGGCGCGGGCCTCTCTCAATAGGGCGTCGCGCTCATCTTCCGTTGCTCGCAACGCCTGCTGCACCATGTCCTGCTGGTCGGAGAGCAGGCGGGCCTGCTGTTCGCGGTGCTCGGCTTCTGCCGCCAGGGCTTTTTCCTGCGCCTTCCCGGCCTCAGCCATGCGCCGACTGATTTCGGCCTCACGGGCATCGATGCCATCCAGGATGGGCCGGTACAGAAAACGTTTCAAAAGCCAGACCAGCACCAGAAAGTTGGCGATCTGCGCGATAACCGTAATCCAGTCTATGGACATAATCTGTGCCTGCGAGTTTTATCAGTCTCGGAAATCATGCCGGCTGCGCGCTAGCCGCCAACCAGGGCTGCTGCCTGCACCGCATCCCAGAAGGGGTTTGCAAATATCAGGATCATGGCCACTACAAAGCAGTAAATAGCGGTGGACTCGATCATTGCCAGGCTGACAAACAAGGTGCGGGAGAGGGTAGGGGCAGCATCCGGTTGCTGGGCAATCGCCGCAATGGCCGCGGCGGCCGCGCGACCTTCGCCCAGCGCCGGCCCGAGCGAACCGATTGCTATGGTCAGGCCCGCGGTAAAAATTGAAATGGCCGCGATAATAGCGAGATCGGTCATGGCGTATCCTCTTTGGTCTCAGAGAGCGTGGCTTTTGGATTGGAAGGATTTTTTCCGGCTATCGACGATATTTCTTCTGGGTCTGAAGGCGCTTTTATCAGCGCCGATGACTCGGATGCGGCGGTTGCCGATGATATATAAACGGTCGCCAATATGGCGAAAATGTACGCCTGAATCAGTCCAGTCAAGAGGCCCAGCATGTTCATCACTACCGGAAAAAAGAACGGTGCGATGCTCAAAAGAATCGCCGCAATCACGGCACCACTCATCACATTGCCGTACAGACGAATGGCCAGGGAGATCCCCCGGGAGAACTCGCTGATTATATTGAAGGGCAGCATGATCACCGAGGGCTCGACATAGGTTTTGAGATAGCGCCATACGCCGCCTCGGGCAATGCCGAACAGGGGTACTGCCACCAGCACCGACAGCGTCAGTGCCACCGTGGTCGACAGCGAGGCGGTCGGCGGGGTAAAACCCGGGATCACCAGCAGCATATTGGCGAGCGCAATAAACAGAAACAGGGTTCCCGCAAAATACAGAACGTGACGTGCGGAATCTCGACTGACTTCTTCAATCTGCCCTTGAATAGCTTTGACAATGACTTCCAGGGTCGTGCGCCAGCGGTCGGGCGGCACATCGGCGCGCAGATTGCGGGTAACAATCATCGAAATTCCTGCCAGCAGCACCATAACGATCCAGGTGTTGAAGATAGTGGCGTTGACCTCGAGCCCCCAGAGCGTAAATACAATGACTTGATCGGGCGTCAGCTGCATTACCTATCCCTCTCTTCGAGCATGACGGGCTGTTGAGGTGACGCCAGGCGCGCTCGCAGAATGGCGATCAGCCGCACCAGAAAAAAAGCCAGCCCGTAACCCAGCAAAGCCCAGCCGGCGGATTCTACGGTGGTGAGCCAGAAACCCACGCCCAACAGCATGGCGATCCGGCATGCTGCGCTGAGCAGCAGCAAACCGCCGGGCCGGGCGGATCGCAACGCCAGTTGCATCCCCCAGGCCAGACCGGCAAAAAATACCGCGCTTATGGGAACACCCACCAGAAACCCCAACAGTATTGCGTCCTGGTCCACCATTATTGGACTTTACCTCCCTGGTCCCGCTCCTGAGTCTTTTCCCGCTTGTTTAGCGGGTCGATGGCTTGATTTTCCTGCTCGCCGGGCGCAGCACGATCAGCTGTTTCCCTGGTCACCCAGGTCCAGGCAATCATGCCGCCGACCACGATACCCCCCAGAATCAGCGCGATGGGCCAGGAAAAACTCTGAGGCGCTACACGGTTGAGCCACACGCCAAGAAAGGCACCACTCACGGTGGGCACGGCAATGGACCAGCCAATCATGCCAAAGGCGCCCAGGCCGCGCAGTGGACTGCTGCCGGGTGCGCTGCGGGCACGCCGCATGCGCTCGGCCCTGCGACGGATGTCTTCGGTGGCGCGGTCGCTGTGCTCGCTCATGCCACGGGTTTCCGCAATTCGCCAAAGCGGCGCACGATGCCGGCCTCCAGTCGCGAGAGGGCGGACCGCGCCACGCGCTCTTCATCGTCAATCTCTACAAAAGTAGCCTGTACCGTCTCGTTAAGCGTGGCCAGATCATCGCCGCGAACACCACGTCGAATGGCAATATCCACACTGCGGCCGCGCTTGACGAGAATGCCTTCATCAATGCCGAAAAATTGCTCCGCACTATCGCTGTCGGTCAGAATCAGCACCGACGGAACCAGCGCGGTCACAAAGTCCACGTGATTGGGCAGCATGCCAAAGGCACCATCTGCCGCTACTGCATACAGGTGTGACGCCGGCCCCTCGAACAGAGTGCGAGTAGGCAGGCGCAGCGTCACCTGCATGGTATCGCCGGGATTCATGCGCTCGCCACCAGATCCCGCAACGCGCCGATCATGTAGTAGTCGGTTTCATTGTCGTTGAAATGTGATGTCTCAAGGATCGTTTCACAGCCGTCCAGCGTGTCCTCAATACTGACGCGCTTACCGGCAGTACCTGTAAAGGAGCCCGTGGTGAAAAATGGCTGGGTCAGAAAGCGCTCGAGTCGACGCGCGCGCGCCACTGTCGCCCGGTCCGCTGCCGACAGCTCTTCCATGCCGAGCATCGCAATGATGTCGCGCAAATCCTCATATTCGGCCAATGTGCGCCGGACTTCCCTGGCTATATCGTAGTGGCGCTGGCCAACTACGGCAGGAGTCAGCATGACTGAGGCTGAAGCCAGCGGGTCCACCGCAGGGTACAGGCCTTCACTGGCGCGCTTGCGCGACAGCACGACCGATGCGGAGAGGTGGGAGAAGATATGCGCTGCCGCAGGGTCGGTGAAATCATCGGCTGGTACATAGACGGCTTGAATCGAAGTGATCGCACCGGTGCGGGTCGAGGTAATGCGTTCCTGAAGAGCCGCCAGCTCCGTCGCCAAAGTCGGCTGGTAGCCCACCCTTGACGGCATCCGTCCCATCAGTCCGGATATCTCAGACCCAGCCTGCACAAAACGGAAAATATTGTCGATCAACAGCAGCACGTCCTGCTTCTGTTCATCGCGAAAATACTCCGCCATGGCCAATGCGGTTTTTCCCACCAGAAAACGAACCCCGGGCGCTTCATTCATCTGACCGAACAGCATAACTGTCTTGTCGCGAACGCCAGCCTCACCCATCTCGCGGTAGAGTTCCTCCGCTTCGCGGGAGCGTTCTCCGATACCGCAGAACAGACTGACGCCCCGATAGTGCTGCACGGTATTATTGATCAACTCGGTAATCAGGACAGTTTTGCCTACGCCGGCGCCACCGAACAGACCGGTTTTCCCGCCGCGCTCTATGGGGGACAGCAAATCGATAGCTTTGATGCCTGTCTCGAGAAAATCGGCGTGTATGACGCGATTCTCAAGTATGGGCGGTGGCTGATGAATGGCGCGCCGGACTGCAGTAGCAGGTGCGGGCTTGCCATCGATTGGCTCGCCAAACACATTCAGCATGCGCCCCAATACTGCATCGCCCACTGGTACCTGAATGGGTGCGCCTGTCGCCTGCACAGGTACGCCAAGCCCCAATCCCCGCACCGGCGCCAGCGCCATGCAGCGCACGGCCCCGTTCTCCAGCAGTGAGACAACTTCCAGCGCCAGATCATCGGCATAGAGCAGGTCGTGGATACGCGGCGGCGTCCCGGGAAAAAGCACATCGACCACACCGCCAAGTATCCCTACGATGTGGCCGATGCCGGCTGGGCCAGCGCTCAGGTGCTTTGTATCCGCATCAGAAACGATCTGTGTCGGCATATATCTCACTGTCTCAATCTGGTGGTCATCTACAAGCCGTTGATCGACACGCCAACCTCGCATGAGCCGTTTACTGCTCAGAAAGGGTTCGAGCTAGCAGCACAAGGTCGAGCATATCATGCTTCGCAGTAGGTTAAGCCGCAGCCTGAAGGGCAGGGGGCAAGGTCCACTCCAGGACCTCTGCCCGATCCGCTGACCCGTGCCAGGTGATCGGGGCCGGGATGTGTGGTTCAATCGGATACTGTCATCCGGGTGCTATCAACGCCGACAGCCCGGGCAGCAGACCTGCCGAAGAATGCAGACCGGATAGCGTGTAGAAGCGTGTCGAGTAGGTACTATCAGCCGATGCCTCACGGCTAAACGCCAACAAGGAATACCCGATATGGATTTTGTTGACACACAGTTCGCCGTGATTTTTTCCCGTACGTGGTGGCTGTTATTGTTGCGCGGCCTCGCTGCGGTAGCGTTCGGGTTACTGGCCTGGTTTCTGCCCGGTATATCGCTTGCAGCGCTGATATTGCTATTTGGCGCATACGTTCTGGCGGACGGCATTCTGGGGGTATGGACAGCCGTAGCCGGGCGCAAGGAACATGAGCACTGGTGGGTGTTGCTGCTCTGGGGGCTGCTCGGGATTGTCGTCGGTATCCTGACTTTTCTGGCACCGGGTATCACCGGGCTGGTGCTGCTGTTCTATATCGCTTTTTGGGCAGTGGCCACCGGCCTGCTTCAGATTATCGCCGCCATCCGCCTGCGCAAAGAGATCATCGGCGAATGGCTTTTGATACTGGGCGGTTTGATCTCGGTGGTCTTTGGTATATTTCTGATGGCAAAGCCGATAGCCGGTGCCCTGGCGTTACTGTGGCTCATAGCCATTTACGCAATCATCTATGGCGTTGTCCTGACGATACTGGCCTTCAGACTCCGCAGTTTCAGCAAGCAGCTGTCGCACTGAGACTGCTGAGTGCGCCGAGGCCAGAGGCGCGCGAGCCGATGCCGGACAGGCCTGTCACAGCAGTTCCTTACGCAGCTGCGCAGGATCTTTGGGCGAGAGCAATCCCGGCGCAATATCAAACACAGTCCTTGCGCCTGTCTCACCCGCAGCGGCCAGCCGGTAGACGGCGCGCGCATAAGCCACCAGAACGCTCGCGGTAAACTCCGGATTGCTGCCAAGCGCAAGTGAATACTCGACTGTTTGCCTGCTGCCCGCACCGGTAGTGCCGCTGCGGATCACAAAGCCACCGTGCGGCATGCTGCTGTGGTCCCTGTCAAAACGCGCCTCATCGATAAAGTGGACCTGGGTATCGAAATCAGCAAAATAGTCGGGCATGGTCACGATACAATTGCGGACAACTTCTGCATCGACACCATCCTCGAGCACGACATAACACTCGCGCGTATGCTTTTCACGAGTGCTCAGCACCGGCCGTTCGCCACTGCGAACCCGCGCGATGGCATCGTCGGAGGGCAGGGTGTACTGCACCCCGCGCTTGACCCCAGGGACGCGGCGCACGGCATCGGAGTGCCCCTGGCTAAGACCCTTGCCCCAGAACGTATAGGTGTCCCCCTCAGGTAAAATCGCCTCGCCAAACAGGCGGTTCAGGGAAAACAAACCAGGATCCCATCCTCCCGACAGCATGGCGACGTACCCTGATTTTCTGGCGGATTTATCCAGCGCGGCATAGTAGTCATTGACCTTGGCATGGGTGTCAAAACTGTCCACTGTGTTGAAGAACTGTGCCAAGTGGGGGCCTTGTTCGGGCAGGTCGGTCTTGGAGCCGCCACACAGAATCATTACATCCACGCTGTCTTGGTGCTGATCTATATCAGCCATGGCGTAGACCGGCACCTTGACGTCAAGCAAGGTCACGCTGGCCGGGTCGCGGCGACTGAATACGGCGACCAGTTGCATGTCTGGATTCTGTGCCAACGCAGCCTCTACACCACGCCCGAGATTGCCATAGCCGGCGATCGCAATTCTGAGCTTCTGAGCCATGAACCTACCTTGCTTATCCACTTAACTTAGATGACGGTACCACGCGGCGGGGTGCACAGATGGCGCCCCGAACCAGCCGATCATTCTAACAAGGCGGGAACTGCTGCAACACCCAATATTATTTAACATAATATACATTATGCGTAGTGTTGGTTGTGTGTCGAAACAGTCAACCCGTAAGCTGTTGTTGTCGTTCCCGCGTACTTTTGAGACTGGGAGTCAGTCTTAGACTGGAAATGAG
>JAVEVZ010000117.1:0-8765 GCA_034004805.1 Spongiibacteraceae bacterium
GCGCGCCGCGTCGCGGGAACAGTATCCAACAGCGGAGGATTCGCTATGCAGTACTGGCTGGCCTGGTTTCACGAAAGCAACGATCAGTTGAAGGCCGTCGCCAAAGCGGCGGAGGCGATGGGATTTGCCGGTATCGCCGTATCGGATCACGTGGCCATGCCGCGCGACTACCGCTCGGTGCATCCGTCCGGGCAGCGCCATATCCACGCCCACACGCGCTTTCCCGACGCGATGATCAGCATCGCCACCATGGCGGCGGTGACCACCACCCTCAAATTCATGACCTACGTCTACGTGCTGCCCATGCGCGAGCCTTTCAGTGCTGCCAAGCAGGCCGCGACCCTGGCCATGCAGACCGACAACCGCTTTATCTTCGGTGTGGGTGCGGGCTGGTGCGAAGACGAGATTGCCCTGCTGGGCCACGATCCGCGCCAGCGCGGCAGGCGCATGGATGCCATGCTCAGTGTCATGCAGGATTTCTGGGACGACGGTTACGCCGAGGCCGACAACGCCTTCTACCGATTTCCCATCACCGGACAGTTTCCCGCGCCGGGCAAGGTGCCGGTGTGGATCGGCGGCAAATCACCGGCCGCACTGCGCCGCGCTGCGCGCCACGACGGCTGGCTGGGCATGAACTATCCCATGGAAGAGATCCGCGAGCTGCTGGCGCAGCTCAATCACGAGCGCGACAAGCACGAGGCGGAGACCGGCAAAACGCCGTTTGGCCGTTTTGTGATTCCCATGAGCGAGCCGGATACCGGCGTGTACCATCAGCTGGAGGACTGGGGCATCGACGGCACCATCGCCATGGCTTGGACCGTGGACGATCCGCTCTACCACGGTCTGGAGGCCAAGCTGGAAGCCATGCAGCAATTCGCCGACCGTTTTATTCGCCCCTGATCAGTCCACCGCCAGGTTGTCGATCTGCAGATAGCGCTTGAGGCGGCCCACCAGGATATAAAACGGCAGGGTATCCAGCAGGGCCGCCAGCATCTTGAACAGGTAATTGCTCAGCATCAGTATCGCGATATTCCTGAGGCTGATCTCGCCCGCGATAAACAGCGCGCCAAAGGTGATGGAGATGACGGCGATACTGTCGATCATCTGACTTATCAGAGTGCTGAAATTATTGCGCACCCACAGGTACTTGCCCCGGGTCAGCCGCTTCCAGAAATGGAACAGGCGCACGTCCGCATACTGCGCCGCCACATAGGCGAGCATCGACGCGAACACCGCCCCCGCAGTGCATTCGTAGAGCAGGCGGAACAGCTCCACCTGCGTGCCGCTGTCGGCGCCGGAGGCCAGGGTGATGGATTGTGCCAGTTCCAGCGTCTGCCAGGCCGGCTGCGCTGACATCGGCACCGCCGGCAGCGCATTGCCCAGCCACATGACACCGATAATAAAAACATTGAGGCACAGCCCGAGGCTCACCAGAAACGTGGCGCGGCTGCGCCCGTAAAGCTCGCAGATCAGGTCCGTGCACAGGAACGTGAGAGGGTAGGGCAGCACACCCACCGCCAGCTGCAGGGGGCCCAGCTCGACAAAGCGGGTTATGCCGATCACATTGAGCAGCGTCATCGCGCACAGGAAGGTGCCCGCCAGCACCAGGAATACGCGCTCCCGGCGCTCCTGAAGCACGGGGTCGGAGTGGATGGACGTGGACAATAGGGAACCCTCTGGCGAATCCGGGCCGGCTTACCCTGGAGCGTACCTTACGTTATTTTTGCCAATCCGGACCACGCGGCCGCTGGGCGGCGTGGAAGGGCGGTGTCATTTCCGGCGACGGTCCGCTTTCAGTGCCTGCGCTGCGCCGCCCAGTCGAGAAAGTCCAGCAGGTGCTGGCGGTTGTCCTCAAATTGAAATGTCTGGATATGCCCGCCATCAAACTGCAGCAGGCGCTTGGGTTCGCCCGCCGCAGCAAACAGCTGCTGCGCATACCTGCTGTCGATCACCTGATCATGGCGGCCGTGAATCAGCATCAGCGGCACCGGGCTGATAGCACCGATACTGTCGATGGGGTCGTAGCCGTCGGGCATGGTCAGCGCGACGGGATACTGGAAGGGCCGCAGCAGCCAGCTCTTGCGGGCAACATCCCTGGCCACCAGGGAGTAGCGGCTGAACCCTGCGTCGAGAATCACGCCGTCCAGCAGCTGGCGCCAGCGCGCATCGCTGCCGGCCACGTGGGCGCCAAGACTCGCCCCCAGGCTTTGTCCCAGCATAAATACCGGCAAATCCGCCTCTGCATATTCATCCGCCAGCCAGCTCAGTGCCGCCTCGATATCCAGGAATACCGCAGGCAGTGATGGGCTGCCCCCGGATGCGCCAAAGCCGCGGTAGTCGAGCAGCAGCACGTTGTAGCCCGCGGCCGGCAACCAGTAAACACTGGCCAGATGGGTGCTGATGTTTTCCGCGTTGCCGTGCAGAAAAAGAATGGCGCCCCTGGGCTGGCCGTCGGCCGGCAGCCACCAGGCGCTGAGCTGCACGCCATCCGCGGCTGTAAGAGGGACATCGCGGTAGGTGACACCCACATCGGCAGGGGTGCGCACCCAGGTTTGCGTCGGGTGAAATATCAGCCTGCTGCAGCCGGCCATCCCTGACAGTACGCCTAAGACCAAGCCAAAGCCGATGATTCTTGCCAGCTTTGCGCCGCGGGCTCGACGACATAGAGCGGGCCTGCCGGTCCTAGAAATATTGGCGAAAGCTGATGCTGATTTCATTGATGCCCTTGGAGTCGTCGAGCTGACGGCCCAGCGCCAGCCGCAGTCCCGCGTTGGCGCTCACTGCCAACTGATAACCAAGATGGATGGCCAGTCGCGCTTCATTCTGTGCGAAATACAGATATTCCGCCTCGGCAAAGAAATTCATGCGCGGCCCCTGTACCAGCAGACCCGACGCGACGCCGGCACCGAGATCGAGATTGTGCGCAAACAGCGGGTTGTATTCCAGCCGCGCGCGTCCCATCGCAAAGCCCCGCAGCGCGCCGCCGAGGATGGTGGTGTAGCCCGCGCCACCGGTCACGTGGTAGCTCAGCACATCGTCTTCCGGCGTATAAAACCGCTCGGCACCGCCGCGAATCTGCCACGACAAGGGCTGCTGCAACTGATTGCCGGGTGCCAGCGCGGTGATTTCCACCAGCTCTGCCAGCTCCAGTTGTGGCGATTCGCCATCGGGAATACGCAACACCACGCGGCCCATGTTCAGGGAGCTGTCGGCGGCATAGCCCGCACTGTTGTCCAATAGGTCGTGGTAGGCCAGGCGGGCCTCGATATCCACATAGCCCTGGTCTTCGGCGTTGCCCAGCGCGAGTGCAACCAGTGCGGTGCGATGGCCCCGGTCAGGTGGCGTCGGTGTTGGCGGCGCAGAAATGGCGGGGCTGGCGTCATCGGCGCTCAACTGGTTCAGTGCCCGCAACATGGCGTAGCGACTTTGGGCGATCTCGCTGTTGCGGCCCTGGTCTTTCTGCTGTTCGCGCAGATAATCGTAGGTCACTTCCAATACCAGGCGCTGTTGCGGTGCGGGCAATGTCAGGTAGGCAGGGGTGGTCAACGCATCGCGGTTGTTCACCAGCTGCTTCGACAGCGCCCGCGCTTCATCATTGAGCTGTGCGTTGTACCAGGTCTGCAGTGTGCCGTTGGATGCGCGATAAACCGCGTGACTGGTCATGCCTGCGTCATCCACGGCGCGCACCGTATCAACAGGAATGGCAAACACGGGAAACTGGCTGGCCAGCGAATGGCCGGGCCGCGCCACATCCAGTAGTTCCAGCAGCCGGTATGAACAATTTTCGTCGAAAAAATAGTAGCGGAAGTTGATCAGGTTCAGTTCCCAGATATGGGCCAGCATGCGATCGACTTCGGCGGGGCTAAGGTTCAGGTGATATTCCCACAGGTCGCGGTTGTCCAGGCGCGAGTACTCCTTGACTTTTTCGTAATAGCGCTGTGCGGAAAACAGCCCGCCGTAACTGCCGACAATGCCGCGCAGCGCGTACAGCATGCCACTGTCGGTTTCGCCGACCACGGCACCAAAGTTCAGCGCGTAAGACAGCAGCGGCGAGCCGTCCTGCATATTGGGCGGGTCGAAGCGCAGGAAGGTGTGGCCGTACATGGAGGACGGGCTGTTGAGATAGCTGGAGGCAAACACCAGTACCACGGATTCCGTGTTCAGTTGCCGGCGCCAGTCCTGGTAGTCCGCGCAGAGTGCTGTCTCCCAGGCGGGTCTGCCCAGTTGTGACGCCAGCCACTGACGCCGTGCCACGAATCGGCACTGCTGGCTCGGTGTGTCGACAAAGGCCTGCACAGTGGCCAGCAGCTCCTGATACGGATCGGTGCTGCCGGTGTCCGCCAGAAAGAACGCCGCGTCGTCCACATAGCTTTCGAGGCCCCCCGCCAGTGTGCGGTGCATATGCAATAAGCCGTGCCAATAAGAATCAGCGGCCAGTGCCTTGAGGACAGCCGGGGCCGGGGTCTGGATCGGTGCCTGGCTTTCGGGCGCGCTTCCCACCGGGCTCGCGGGCGGGTCCCGGCGCAGTGGCTCGGCGCCGAGCATGACAGAGACCGACAGGCAACACAGGGCCGGCAACCAGCGACACCATGAGCGGCGCCGGGCGGTATCGTTCATGAGAGGACGTTGCTCGTAGCGGAAAGGAAGGGCTGGCCGGATAATTTACCGGCCAGCCCGGGCTCACATCAGCTGAAGTATTTGCCCAGCTGGGCGTCCTGCTGCATGACGGACCAGATCGCCGCCAGCACGTCATCGGTAGTCGTCGCCGAGGACGGGAAGATCGTCGCGAAGTTGTTGTGCAGCGTGGCCTTGAAAGCCGCGCGGTCTTCCGGGGCAATGCCCAGCGATACAGCCAGCGCGGTCACGACTTCACCGTCGCCCCGGGCCACGTCTTCGCTGAACTCGTCCATCACAGCGCTGACGTCGATCATTTCCTTGCCGCCGTAGGAAATAGTACCGGACGAGGAGCAGCCGTTGGTGCCGAAGGTCACACCAAAGGTGTTGTTGCCGAAAGTGCCATTAGTGGTGATTGCAAGCACGTGGGACGCCGCGCCCGACTGGCCGTCGAACAGCATGTTCCCCCAGCCGCAGCCCGCGCCACCAGCCGCATCGGCGAAGCCGACGGAAGCAGTGCCGGTAAGTGCAATAGCAAGCATGAGTTTTTTCATTGCGATAATCCTTTTGCATGATTGGTGAACCGCGGTACCGGAAAGCCCGCAGCCTGATGGGTCACGAGTTCCGTCACAGTGAAACTAGCACAGAAACCGAGCCGCTGTTAACGCAAAAATGCGATCTGCGAACGCGTTCTATAAGGGTGAGATGCGGATCAGGGCCCCGGGGGGATAACCGTCGCTGCGAAGCGCGGTATGCGCCGTGCCGGAAGCAGAGCGGAATAATCGCCGACGGTGTCGCCAGCGCTGTGGTGTTGTTGGCGTGCTGTTGACGATCCGTGCAACCCAGACGGACGGGCCCCGGATTGGGCCCGTCCGTCGACGATTATTCCGTTGACGTCGCGCGGGGTGATCAGGATTTGCCGACAAACAACCCCTTTTCGAAACCCTGCTCAATCCAGCTCTTATCGGGTTGCGGGAAGTCCAGCACCGGGTAAACGCCATTGAGTTCCTGTTGGACAGCGCGGGCTTCTTCCTGCGGCTTGTAGAACTGGCCCACCCACCGGCGGACGGTTTTGAAGGGCCCGTCCTTTTTCAGCTGCATGATTTTCACCGCGGAACGCTTGTTCTTCCAGATTTCAAAGTCAGTGCTGAAGGCTTCCAGGGCGCCGGCCTGGGCCTGCCTTTGGGCGGCAATATCTTCCGCTGAAGGGGGAACATTCTGGCCCTTCATGATCACACCGTGCCAGGCTTTGGTAACGCCGTCGTCAACCGGTGTGTTGGCGATCAATTCATACATTTCCAGCTCGCCGAACTTTTGCTTGGACAGCAGCAGTCCCGGGCCGGTGTACCAGGTCACTGTGTGCAGGTCTGCATTGTAAAGCTGCATATGACCGCCCTGGCGCTGAATCACGATATGATCGCGAAACTCGTTCTCGAAATACGCACAGGGCTGACCGTGTGTCGGGCCAAGATGGCGGACGTCCGCCATATTGTCGAGGATTTCCAGGTTGTGGATATCGATGGTGCCCAGGTGATCGAGCTCCCAGCGGACGCAGGCAGGATCATCCCATAGCTCAACATAAGGTGGTTCAAAGTCGGGTTCGGCGCCGTTGGGGTCGAACCACATCATGATGCAACCCATGATGTCCCGCACAGGATAAGAGCGGATCGAAGCAGATTTTGGACAGGGGCCGTCGTGGTAGGGAATATCGTCCACGTGACCGTCCGGGCCGTAGCGCCATGCGTGATAGGGACAACGAATCGAATCTCCTTCGATTTGCTGGCCGTTTTTGACAATCATTGCACTCTTGCTGGCGGTGAGGTGGGTGCCCATGTGCGCGCAATAGGCGTCCAGCATGACCGGTTTGCCGCTTTGCCCCCGGTATAGCGCGAAGTCCCGCCCGAAGTAAGTGACTGCCATCGGGCCGGCGTCCAGCTCCTTGCTCTCGGCAACAATAAACCAGCCCCGGGGGAAGGTTTCCGGCCCCAGGCCGTAATCTGCGGATTTAGCCATAGTCTATCGCCTCTACACTTTATTTGGTTGGGGGAGGAATATCTGGCTGAAAAAAGCAGCACTCCCCTCGACTCATCCATGCCACCGTAGCAAACGCCGCTAACAATGTACCGGGTGGCCACTGCCGTCAGCGTTAACAACGCCTTGTCAGGCATAACCTAGCATTCTGTCACAAGTGCGGTTAAGACCATATCGTCCGAACGAACGACCCGCAATGGTGGGCTGCATTAACGCAACTGTGCAAACGGCCCCAGCGCTCGCTATCAGAAATTATCCGTTATTGCCCCCAGTGACGCAGAGCTGACAAGGTGTGCGTATTTCGCCAGCAGGCCGCGGCGGTAGCGAGGCTCTGGCGCTTGCCACAGTGCCCGGCGGCGCCCCATTTCCGTGTCGTCGATATGCAGCGTGATGCTGTCGGCCACGGCGTCGATGGTGATCTGATCGCCGTCTTCCACCAGTGCGAGGGGTCCGCCATCGGCGGCCTCGGGACTGATATGGCCGACCACGAAGCCGTGGCTGCCGCCGGAAAAGCGGCCGTCGGTGATCAGCGCGACATCGTTGCCCAGGCCCTTGCCCATGATGGCGGAGGTGGGCGTCAGCATCTCGCGCATGCCGGGGCCACCCCTGGGGCCTTCGTAGCGAATCACCACCACATCGCCGGCGACCACCGTGTTGTCCATGATCCGCGCCTGGGCTTCTTCCTCGGAATGGAACACGCGGGCGCGCCCGGTAAAGCGCGTGCCTTCCTTGCCGGTGATTTTCGCCACGGCGCCCGCCGGCGCCAGATTGCCGTACAGAATGCGCAGGTGGCTGTCGGGCTTCAGCGGATCGTTCAGTGCGTGAACAATGTCCTGCTCCCGGGGGTAGGGCGCGACGTCCGCCAGGTTTTCCGCCAGGGTTTTGCCCGACACGGTGAGGCAATCGCCGTGCAGCAGGCCGGCCTCCAGCAACATCTTCATCAGCGGCTGTATGCCGCCGATCGCCACCAGCTCGGACATCATGTAGGCGCCGCTGGGACGCAGGTCCGCGAGCACCGGAACGCGCTTGCCGATGGTGGTGAAGTCGTCCAGTGACAGCGGTACCTCGGCGGCACTGGCCATGGCGATCAGGTGCAGCACGGCGTTGGTAGAGCCGCCCAGTGCGATAACCACGGTAATGGCGTTTTCGAACGCCTCGCGGGTCATGATGTCGCGGGGCTTGATATCGCGATCCAGCAGCGTCAGCACAGCGCGGCCCGCGGCCACGCAATCCTGCTGCTTGGCGTCGGACACCGCATTCTGGGCCGAGCTGCCCGGCAGGCTCATGCCCATGGCTTCTATGGCCGAGGCCATGGTGTTGGCGGTGTACATGCCGCCACAGGAGCCGGGGCCCGGAATCGCGGTCTCCTCAATCCGGCGCACTTCGATCAGGCTCATATCGCCCTTGGCGTGGGCGCCCACCGCCTCGAACACCGACACGATATCGGTGTGATTGGCGCCGGGCTGGATAGTGCCGCCATAGACAAAAATCGCCGGCCGGTTCATGCGCGCCATCGCCATCAGGCAGCCCGGCATGTTTTTGTCGCAGCCGCCGATCGCCACCAATCCGTCGAAACCCTCGCAGCCCACCGTCGCCTCGATGGAGTCCGCGATCACCTCCCGCGACACCAGCGAATACTTCATGCCCTCGGTGCCGTTGGCGATGCCGTCCGAGACGGTGATGGTATTGAAGATGACACTCTTGCCGCCCGCTGCATCAGCGCCCTCGCCAGCGCGCTCGGCGAGGGTATTGATGTGCATATTGCAGGGCGTGACCATGCTCCAGGTGGACGCAATCCCGATCTGCGGCTTGCTGAAGTCAGCATCACTGAACCCCACCGCACGAAGCATCGCCCGGCTGGCCGCCTTGCCTACCCCATCCACTACCGGTGCCGAATAACGGCGGCGTTTGTCGTCGCTCATGGTTGCTGTCCTCGTTAAATGGTGGGGCTCATTGTACTCGTCGTGGCTACGCCTGGGCCCATAGTCACTCATCTGCGCCGGCAGAGAGCGCCTGTGTCCCGAACGCAGGCTGAAGGGCTCGCTCCAGGGTGCGCATACCGGGTGCTGATAACATCAACGCGGCGTGCCTGCAGTTCGACTGGCTACCCCGTGCGTTAT
>JAVEVZ010000118.1:0-8728 GCA_034004805.1 Spongiibacteraceae bacterium
CAAGTACGTGCGGCCCTACGAAATCTCGGTGGAAGTGTCGCCCCTGACCCTGCGTCGCTACGGTATCAGTCTCGCCGATGTGGCGGCGGCCATACGCGCCAGCTCCCTGGATATTCCCGGTGGCGCCATCAAAACCGAGGGCGGCGAGATCCTGCTGCGCACCCGGGCCCAGGCCTACACCGGGCGCGAGTTCGAGCAGGTGGTGGTGCTGACCCAGGCCGACGGCACCCGCATCACCCTCGACCAGATCGCCACGGTGGTGGACGGCTTCGAGGACAGTGACCTGAGGGCGCGCTTCGACAACCAGCCCGCGGTGGTGGTGGAGGTGCGGCGGGTCGGCGAGGAGGACATTCTCGCCATCGCGGCCAAGGTCAAGGCCTATATCGAGGCCGAGCGCCGGCGGCTGCCCGACGGCGTCACCATTACCGTGTGGAAGGACGAGTCCCAGGACCTGGTCGACCGCCTCGACGTGCTGAGCAGCAACGCGGTGAGCGGCCTGGCCCTGGTGCTGCTGGTGCTGACACTGTTTCTGCAGCTGCGGCTGGCGCTGTGGGTCGCGCTGTCGATACCGGTGGCGGTGCTGGGCACGGTGATGCTGTTCCCGCTGGTGGGGATCTCCATCTCCACCCTCGCGGTGCTGGGTTTTATTCTGGTGCTGGGGATCCTGGTGGACGATGCCATCGTGGTCGGCGAGCGTGTCTACGCCCACCGCAAGGCCGGCAAGGACCCGCTGCAGGCCGCCATCGATGGCACGCATGAAGTCGCGGTGCCGGTGATCTTCGGGGTGATGACCACCATCGCGACCTTTCTGCCGATCATGGCGATCAACGTGGATATCGGGCCGTTTTTTACTGTGATCGGCGCGGTGGTCATCATCGCGCTGATTATCTCGGTGGTTGAGTCGCAGCTGATTCTGCCCGCGCATCTGGCCTACCACGGATTTGCCGCCGCCGATGCCGCGCCCGCCCACGGCCTCGCGGGGCGCTGGTCGGCGGTGCAGGCGCGGATTGCTGACACCCTGGAGGCCTTCGCCCGGGACTATTACCAGCCGGCGCTGGAGCGGGCCCTGGCGTGGCGCTACCTGACCCTGGCCATCGGTCTGGGCGTGGTGCTGGTGGTGCTGGGCCTGTTGCTGAGCGGGCGGATCATCTTCCAGTTCTTCCCCTCGGTGGACGGCTCGCGGATCTACGCGGTGCTGAGCCTGCCGGAGGGCACGCCGATCGATATCACCGAGCGCGGCGTGCGGCGCATGGAGGCCGGCGCACTGGCGCTGCAGCGCGAGCTGGACAGCAGCCGGGGCGAGGCCGACGGCTCGATACTCAAGCACATGATGAGTTCCATCGGTGCGCCCCTGGCCAAGGGCTCCATCGATGCCTCGGGGGCGGTGGGGCCGCATTTCGCCGAGGTCGGGCTGGAGCTGGATATCCCCGCGGACTACAGCGGCATGCCGCCGGCACAGATCGCGGCGCGCTGGCGCGAGCTCACCGGGCCGATAGCCGACGCCGTGGAGCTCAGTTTCACCTCCGCCGCCTTCGACGCCGGCGCGGCCATCGACATCCAGCTGCGGGGGCCGGATTTCGTCGACCTGCAGAAGGCGGCGACGCGGTTGCGCGAGGCCCTGGGCCGCTACGCCGGGGTGGTGGATATCACCGACACGTTTCGCAGCGGCAAGCAGGAAGTGCAGCTGGCGCTGCTGCCCGAAGCGCGCAATCTCGGGCTCACCGTGGCGGATCTGGGCGAGCAGGTACGCCAGGCGTTTTACGGCGCCGAGGCCCAGCGCGTCCAGCGCGGCAAGGACGACGTGAAGGTGATGGTGCGTTTCCCGGAGGCCGGGCGGCGCTCGCTGGCGGACCTGGAAAACATGCGCATCCGCACCCCCGGGGGCGTGGAGGTGCCGTTTCTGAGTGTCGCGCGCATGGAGATTGCCCGCGGCTTTTCCGCCATCAAGCGCGAAGACGGCGCGCGCATCATCCGCGTTATCGCCGACGTCAATCGCCAGGTGACCACCCCCGAGGAGGTGCTGGCGGCGATGCAGCAGACGGTACTGGCGGATATCGAGCGCGACTTCCCGCGCATCGACGCGCGGCTCGCGGGCGAGGCCGAAGAGCGCGCCGGGGCCATGGCCAGCCTGGCCAGGAACTCGCTGATGGCGCTGTTGCTGATCTATGCCCTGCTGGCGATCCCGCTGCGGTCCTACCTGCAGCCCCTGGTGATCATGAGCGCCATTCCCTTCGGCGCCATCGGCGCGGTCATCGGCCACTGGCTGATCGGCGAGGACCTGGTGTTTTTCTCGCTGCTGGGGATCGTCGCGCTGTCCGGCGTGGTGGTGAACGCCAGCCTGGTGCTGGTGGACTTTATCAACAAGCGCCGCGCCGACGGCGTGCCGATCTACGAGGCGGTGAGCCATGCCGGCCAGGAGCGCTTCCGCCCCATCGTGCTGACATCCCTGACCACCTTCGTGGGTCTGGTGCCGCTGATCAGCACCCCGGCACTGGCGGTGAAGTTCTTTATGGCGATGGCGGTGTCGCTGGCCTTCGGGGTCTTGATTGCCACCACCATCACCCTGTTTCTGGTGCCGTCCCTGTACCTGATCCTCGACGATGCCACCCGCTGGTGGGCCCGGCGCTGGGCCGCCCTGCGCAGTCGCCGCGACAGGCCTCAGCCCAGCCCCTGAAGCAGGCCCCCTCCCTGTGCCGAATGCGTCCCAAAGCGCGCGGGATGCCCGGCGCCCCGGTGGGGGCCGTGCTACTTTCAGACAGGTGTTGTGTTGAGCCCGTGCAATGAGATCACGCTTTTCGGCCCGTCTGCTGCCCCGTCTGTGTTCCCTGCCCGTACTGGTGGTCATGCTCAGCGCGTGGCTGGTGCTGCTGTCCCCTTTGCCCGCGGGATTCCTGCGCCTGGAGCAGGGCCTGTTCGACCTGTTTCAGGGCCCGGCCAATGCCTCTTCCCGTCTCGCGCTGTTGCAGCTGGCAGCGGAGGATGCACCGCTGGTGCTGGCGCCGTGGCTGGACCCCGCGCTGTTCGCGGCCCTGGAGCAGCGCCTGAGCGATGACGGGCGCCTGCTGCTGGACGTTTCGCCGGCCGCGCTGGCGCGCTGGGTGCAGGCTGGCCCGGCGCCTGTCCCGGAAGCGGGACGGGTAGAGCGGAGCCGTGAGCACCGGGATACCTGGCGTCGCTGGGTGTGGGAGGGCAGGGTGGTTGCGCCCGTGGACCTTCCGGTGATCCCGGTGTCCGGTGGCCAGCCGTGGGCCGGCCACTGGCCGGCGCTGCCGGACTGGGGCATTGGCAGTGCGTTGGCCGAGGCCGGTCGGCCCGGTGCGCTGCTGGCGTGGCTCGCCGGTCTGGAGGGCTGGCGGGACTGGCGCTGGACCGGCACCGCGGGCCTGCAACTGGGTCAGCGTCGATTGCCCGTCGCGCCGGGTACCCGGATCGTGACGGCCCGCCAGACGAGCGGGCTGGTCCAGGCGCTGCCCGCACGGCAGGCCGCTGCCGCCGCGTATCGCACACCGATGGCGGTACTCAGTGCCGATCCCGCCCGGGCGCAGCGCCTGGCCGTCCAGGCGGCGTCGCTGCAGGCCGGCCGCTATGCCGCCCAGCCGCCCTGGGCCGACTGGCTGGGCCGCGCGGTTCTGCTGGGTGCCGGTCTGCTGGGCAGCCTGCTGATACCCCGCGCCTCGGCCGCCCTCGCGGGGCTGGGACTGCTGGCCCTGAGCCTGCTGGTGGTGGCGGGTCAATGGCTGGCCCTGCAACGGGCCGGCCTGTGGCTGCCCCTGGTGCCGGGGCTGTTGTGGCTGTTGCTGCTGAGTCCCGTTCTGCTGGGCGCCGGGATTGCGCGCCGCGAGCGTCTGGCGCTGCGCGCCCGCGCGGACCACAGCGACCTACAGCGGGGCACCTGGCTGCTGCAACAGGGCCGCACCGACGAGGCCGTCGCCGCACTCGGCAACTGCGCGCCGGGCACCGCGTGGCTGGACCTGATGTACGAGATTGGGCTGGCCCAAGAGCGTCAGCGCCAGTACCGCGAGGCGGCGCGCACCTATGGCCAGATCAGCGCGCGGCGCCGGCGCTACCGCGACGCCGCAGCGCGCGCACAGTCCCTGCGCCGGCTGGGCCTGGAGGGCGGTACCCCCGGCGCCGGGTCCACCCTGGCGAGCACCATCGCCCTGCCCGCCGGCAGCGGGCTGCAACTGCCGCAACTGGGCCGCTATCAGCTGGAGCGTGAATTGGGCCGCGGCGCCATGGGTGTGGTCTATCGGGGGCGCGACGCCAGGATCGACCGCGCGGTGGCGCTCAAGACCCTCAACCTGGGCCAGTTTGGCGCCGCCGAGCGGGAGGCGGTGAAAACCCGTTTTTATCGCGAGGCCACCGCGGCGGGGCGTCTCGACCACCCGGCTATCGTGCGGGTCTACGATGCGGGCGAGGAGCCCGACCTCGCCTATATCGCCATGCAGCTGGTCGACGGCGAACCCCTGAGCCGACACATCGCCGAGAACAGCCTGCTGGCGCCGGCCACGGTGTACAACATTGTCGCGACGGTGGCGGATGCCCTGGACTACGCCCACCGCCAGCAGATCGTGCACCGCGACATCAAGCCCGCGAATATTCTCTACGCGCCCGACCAGCGCCTGGTCAAGGTGTCGGACTTCGGTATCGCGCGCCTCACCGACGACTCCCACACCCGCACCGGGGAGATGCTGGGCAGCCCCCTGTACATGTCCGCCGAGCAGTTGAAGGGGCAGAAGGTAACCGGCGCCAGCGACCTGTACAGTCTGGGGGTGAGTTTCTTTCAGTTGCTCAGCGGCGGCCTGCCGTTTGTCGGCGACAGCATCGCCAGCCTCAGCCACCAGATCATCAACGGCCGCCCACGCAGCCTGCGTAGTTACCGCGCCACCCTGTCCACCGGCAGCGTACGGTTGGTCAACAAGGCCATCCAGCGCAACCCCGGGGACCGCTACCGCAGCGGCGCGGAAATGGCCGAGGCCGTGCGCCGCGCGCTGGTGCGGGAGTTTGGCCAGGCTGCGCTGTGGTGACGGGTTCGACACTTTGGGGCGGCGCCCGTGGCAAATCCCCGGGTGGCTGCCATGCTTGTCTGCCATCACTGGTGGAGAAAAGACGATGGCTAGCCTTGCCCAGTTGCTGGACGACGTGGTGGTCAACCGGTTTGCCCTGCAGGGCCCGACGACCCGCCTGGGGCGCCACCCCGACAACGATATCCAGATCGACGATCTGTCGGTCAGCGGCCACCACGCACGGCTGATCCAGAGCCCCAACCGCTACCTGCCCGACGTCACCGATTATTTTGTCGAGGACCTGGGCAGTACCAACGGCACCTTCGTCAACGACCAGCGCATCGAAGGGCGTCACCTGCTGGGCTCCAACGACGTGTTGCGCCTGGCCTGGAACCGGTTCAAGCTGATTGACGCCGGCGCCGAGCGACTGGAACAGACCGCGCATCTGTTGAATCTCTGACGTCGACCAGCCCCGGCTCTGCGCCCGCCGACAAAGCCTTTAAAAACCACCCGGGAGTATTCCTTATGCTACGTCCACTGGCTTTGGCCATGGTCGCTACGGCCGCCATGACCGCCCACGCCGACACCCTGAGCCTGACCATCGGGGCCTACTACTGGCAGCCGGATATCGAGGGTGACGTACAGTCCTCGGGCACGCTGGTGAACCTCCAGAGCGATCTGGGCTTTGACGACGACAGCACCCAGGCGGTGTATCTGCAACTGGAGCACCCGATCCCGATCCTGCCCAACCTGCTGGTGCAGTACACGCCGCTGGACCTCAGCCAGTCGTCGACCCTGAGTCGCAGCATCGTGTTTGACGGGGATCTCTATCCCGCCTCCAGCGACGTCAAGACCAGCCTGGATCTCAGTCATGCGGATGCGACGTTTTATTACGAAGTGCTGGACAACATGGTGTCGCTGGACCTGGGCCTGACCCTGCGCTACTTCCCGGAAAGTGTCTCGATACAGTCGCGGAGCCTGGGCCAGAGTTCCAGTTTTGATTTCGATGCCTTAGTGCCCATGGTCTACGGTGCCGCGCGCGTTGCGCTGCCGCTGAAGTTGTCGGTGGGGGGTGACGTCAACTGGCTGGGCGCCGGGGATTCGAGGCTGATGGACTACCGCGTCAATGTCGACTGGAATCCACTGCTGGGCCTGCGCGCGGAGCTGGGCTGGCGCAATCTGACGCTGGATTACGAGGACGGCGACGATGTCGCGGACCTCACCCTGAAGGGCGCCTACGCCGGGGTCAGTTACCGCTTTTGAACCAGGCGCGGGTGCCGCCCGGCACCTGGCGCGCTACCATGGCGGCCTGTCTGTCGAGGAGACCGCCATGAAGCTCTACACCTACCCGGCTGCGCCCAACCCGCGCCGCATCAGCCTGCTGCTGCACTACAAGGGCGAGACCCTGGCCAGCGAGCACGTCGATATCGGCAAGGGCGAGCAGTTCAGCGCGGGTTTCAAGGCCATCAATCCCGCCTGCACGGTGCCGGTGCTCGAACTCGACGACGGCGTGCGGCTCACCGACACCATTGCCATTGCCCGCTATCTGGACCACTGCTTTCCCGCGCCGCCCCTGTTCGGCGATACACCGCTGGAAGAGGCGCAGGTGCTGGGCTGGTGTCACCGCCTGTTCCTGGAAGGGTTTGTGCCGGTGGCGGAAGTGCTGCGCAATCAGGGCGAAGTTTTCATCGACAGGGCGCTGCCGGGCGCCGCGCCGGTGGCGCAGATTCCCGCGCTGGTGGAGCGCGGCAGGCAGCGCATTGCGGCGTTCTGGCCCATGCTCGACGCGCACCTCCAGGGGCGGGCGTTTATAGTCGGCCGGCAGGCCAGCATGGCCGATCTCGATGCCCTGGTGGTGTGCGACTTCATGGGCTGGGTCAAAGAGGCGATCCCGCCATCCTGCAAGGCGGTACAGGCCTGGTACCAGCGCTGCCAGCCCCTGTTTGTCCCCGCAGACTGAAGGCTTTCCCTGAAGGATGGCGCCGCCGTCCTGGATAACGACGACCAGGAGTACCTGTTATGAGCGCCCAGCGCCTGCGTTTGATCAGCGTGTTGCAACTACCGGATATGGCGGAGCGCGTGGCGGCGATATCCCCCGACATCGAGTTGATCCAGGTGCAGGGCGACGCGCCACTGCCCGCCGATCTGCGGGGCGATATCCTGCTTACCCTGGCGTTTCCGACCCCCCATTTGCCGGCGCTGCTGAACCCCGCGCGCGGGGTGCGCTGGGTTCACGTGTTCGGCACCGGCGTCGACAGCTTTCCCCTGGAACTGGTGGGCGACCGGGTGCTGACCTGTTCCCGCGGCGCCTCCGGCACACCCATTGCCGAGTGGGTGATGGCGATGCTGCTGGCGGACGCCAAGCAGTTGCCCCGGGTCTGGGTACAGGCACCGCCGGCCAACTGGCATTTCGCCAATCTGGCCTCGCTGGCCGGCCAGCGCCTGGGGCTGGTGGGCCTGGGCGCCATCGGCACCGCAGTGGCGCGCCGCGCCCGGGCTTTCGATATGCAGGTCAGCGCCCTGGTGCGGCGCCCCCGGGCACTGCCGGAAGGCGTTGCAGCGGCCGGGAGTATTGAGGCGCTGCTGGCGGAGTCCGACTACCTGGTGCTGGCGGCCCCGGCCACACCGGCGACCCACCATCTGCTCAACCGCAGGACGCTGGCCGCGGCCAGGCCCGGCCTGCGACTGATCAATGTCGCCCGCGGCAGCCTGGTGGACCATGACGCCCTGCGCCAGGCGCTGGACTCCGGGACCGTGGCCACTGCCTATCTGGATGCGGTGGAGCCGGAGCCGCCGCCCGCAGGCCACTGGCTGTACAGCCATCCCCAGGTCAGGCTCAGCCCCCACGTATCCTGGAGCGAGCCCGGGGCGATGGCGGTGCTGGAGCAATTGTTCTACGCCAACCTCGAGCGCTACTGGCGCGGCGAGCCACTGGCGGGACTGGTGGATCAGCAGGCAGGTTATTGATGACGATTTTCAGCAGCGCCAACCCCGGCGCCTACCGCTATCCCTTCCCGGCCTTTCCCGATGGCTGGTTTGCCATCGCCTTCAGCGAAGACCTGAAGCCCGGCCAGATACTGAGCCTGCACCGCCTGGGCCGCGACATCGTGCTGTACCGCACCGAGCAGGGCCAGGCCATCGCCGTGGACGCCTACTGTCCGCACGTGGGGGCGCACCTGGGCGAAGGCCGGGTGCTGGGCGAGGAGTTGCAGTGCGTGTTTCATCACTGGCGCTACGGGCCGGATGGGCGCTGCGCGCATGCGCCTCGCGCCAAGCGCACGCCAGCGGTCAGCCTCGACAGCTATCCGCTGCGGGAGCGCAACAGCCTGCTGTTTATCTGGGTGCACGCGACGGGCGCGGCGCCCGATTACGAGATCGACCCGATTCCCGAGCTGGAAAACGGCAGCTATCGACGGGTGCGGCGCCACGACTGGCTGGTGCGCAGCCACCCCCAGGAAATGATGGAAAACTCGGTGGACGTGACCCATTTCGAGGCGGTGCACCGCTGGCGCGCCAAGTCCATCGACTGGCAGTGCGAAGGGCCGCGCTACTGGATGCGTATCGCAGTGGACAACGCGGGCGAGGGCTACCAGTCAGCCACCGCGGCCAACGCCGACGACGTGGTCAGCACCAATGTCGGGCCGGGCTTCAGCTACACGCGGTTTACCGGCAGCCTGAACGCGATCTCCCTGAATATTATGACGCCCACGGAGGCCGGCATG
>JAVEVZ010000119.1:0-8667 GCA_034004805.1 Spongiibacteraceae bacterium
TGATACAGCGCCAGCTCCCGGGCAACAAAACTGTCCGCGGTTTCGTCGGCCCGTGGCTGGCTGGTTTTGTAATCGATGATCCAGCGCTGCTCCTCGGCGTCGACAAAACTCCGGTCCACCACCAGCCGACGCCAGCCGCCGCGCTCCCGGCGCATCTAGGGCCACTCCACCTGGGCCTCGCGGTGATCACCGAACAGCAGCCAGCGCCCCTGGGGGTCGTCGAGGGCGCGGGCAACCAGCGCCAGCACCCGGTCCGCGAGCGCTGGAGCCTCGGCGCCGGACGCCTGCAGGTACTGGCCGGCGAGGGCCCGCTGGCGATCGACGGGATGCGCCCGCCACGCCGCCTCGCCGTGCCGGGCCAGCTGCTCCAGCAGTGCGTGCACCGCGTTGCCCACCGCCGTCGCTTCCAGACCAATATCCGGCAGCGGCTGCTTGGCCGCGCCGCTGCGGTGACCTGCCTCGGAGGCGATCGCGCTGCCGACGGTGCCCGGTGGTTGCCAGTCGCCGGGCAGCCGCGCCAGCGGCACGTCCTCCGGCTCGGGGGGCGCATCGAAGCTCAGGCTGATCTGGCTCTGGGCCACGGGTGGCGGCTCGCGCCACTGGATAGCCTCGGCCTCCAGCGCAGGCCACAGCTGCGCCAGCAAGGTCTGGCCGCCGGGGGTTCTGGGCTCGCCCTGCGCATCCCGCTCGGCACCGAAAAACAGATGCAGGTGACTGCCCGCCCGGGTTGCCGCCACGTACAACAGGCGCGCCTGCTCCAGGCGGTTGCGCTGGGCGCGCATGCGCAGCAGGTACTCAAAGCTTGGATCGGGCTCAGTGGTCCCCCGCGGCGGCGCGGCCGCCAGCAGCAGACCCGCCTCGCCCTGCTCCCCCAATACCTCGCCCCACAGCAGCAGCGGCCGCTCGTCGCTGCGGGTACGGCGCTCCAGGCCCGGCACAATGACGGTATCGAACTCCAGGCCCTTGGCCTTGTGGATGGTCAGCAGCTCGACCCGGGTGTCCGCGGCGCTGGGGTCGGCGGCGTAGAGTTTGACCAGCGCGGTGTCCAGCTGCTGCCAGTCCAGCCCGCCCCGCAGCGTCTCGCGCTCGACCAGCGCCAGCAGCGGCTCTGCAGTGCGCCACTCGGCCTCGCTGCGCATGCCGCCCAGCCCGATCCAGCAGGCCTGCAGCCAGTCCCGCAGTGGTCGGCGGCCGCGCTCGCGCCAGGCCTCCTCCAGCACCAGACTCAAACGCTGCGCGACCATCTGGCCTTCGGATGTTAGCTTGCGCCGCGCCAGCGGGTCCCGCAGCCGGCTCCAGGGGTGTACCAGCCCCGAGGGACCGGGGGCCATCAGCACGTAGAGATCCCGGTTGTCCAGGCCCGCCAGCGGGCTGCGCAGCAGCGCCAGCCAGGCCAGGCGGTCGGCGGGACTCAGCAGCACCCGCAGCAGACTCAGCAGATCGCCGATCACCGGCCGGTTCGCCAGCGGGTCGATGTCGGTGGCGCGCCAGGCGATACCCGCGTGGCTCAGCGCCGGCACGATCTGCCGCAGGTGGCTGCGGTTGCGCACCAGCACTGCGACGCTGCCCTGCGCATCCCGGGCCAGGGCGGCCCGGACCCGCTCGGTGACCCACTGCGCCTCCAGGCTGTGGCCGGGGTCGTCGAGGACGCCCTCGACGCTGACCTCACCGTCGCCCGGGGGGTTGAAGGCGACGCTGGGTTCATAGCGCACCGCGCCGCTGGCGATATCCTCCTGGGCGGGAAACACCCGGGCAAAGTGCCGGTTGACCCAGTCGATGACCGCGGGCCGGGAGCGGAAATTGGTGGTCAGGCGCGCGTCCTGCAATGGCAGCCCGTTGATGCCCTGCTCCCGGGCGCGCACAAACAGGCCAACCTCGGCCTCGCGGAAGCCGTAGATCGACTGCATGCCGTCGCCGACGATAAACACCGTGCGCGGCTGCTGGGGGTGAACCGCGTTGTGCTCGGCCCAGCCCTCCACCAGGCGTTCAAGCAGCTGGAACTGGGCCAGGGAGGTGTCCTGGAATTCGTCGACCAGGATGTGCCGCAGCTGGTAGTCCAGGCGCAGCAGCAGCTCGCTGGGCGCACCGGGCTCACCCAGGGCGCGGCGCGCCGCCATGGCGATCTCGCTGTGGTCGACCTCACCGCTGGCGGCGAACACCAGTTGCAGCTCGGCGGCTGCCAGGCGCAGGGTCTGCAGCAGCGCCTGCAATATCTGCCATTGACCGTCCGCGAGCTGCAGCGCCGGCAACACCCGCAACGCAATCAGGGCCTCGGCGCTGGCGTCGCTGTCGGCCAGGCTTTCCAGCAGGGCTTTCATCTGCGCCTTGCGTTCCGCCGCACCGGGGGTGGACTTGTCGCTGGCGGCAGGAAATCCATGGTTTTTAGTGAGTTGCCTGCGGAATCTATTGTCGTTTGTCAGAAGAAGCTCGGCCACTGCCTGCCAGGCATCGACCTGCTGCTGCAAGCCGGCTCCCGGTTCGGGAAGCCCCCCGGCCAAAGTCGCGATGGCGGAATCACTGCCCTCGCGCAGCAGATTGCCACCGGCAAAACGCCCCAGCTGGTCCAGCTCCCCCAGCCACGGCAGCAGCGCCCGGTGCGCGCGCTGCACGGCGTCGCGGGCCACTACCCCGGCCAGGCCGTGCAGTGCCTCGCGGGTGGCCTCGGGCCGGGTCAGCAGACCGGTCAGCGGCAGCCATTGATCGCGGCAGGCCAGCAGGCTGATCAGCAGCTGTTCCAGGCGTTCGCCGTTGTTGTCCAGATGCGTATATAACTGCTCCAGCGCCGGCTCGGCGCTGCCCAGCCCCAGCCGCGCCAGTACCAGCCGCGCCGCCTGACGGTAGGCGGCACTGGCGTCGTCGAGGATGCCGGGCTGAGCGCCAAAGCCACTGGACAGGGGCGCCTGGCGGGCCAGCGCGCCACACAGGCCGTCGATGGTGAGCACCCGCAGCCGCGCCGGAAAACTCAGCAGCTGCCAGCCCCGCGCTGCGTCATTGGCCAGCGCGGCGCGGGCCAGGCGCCAGCTCTGCTGGCGGTGGGGTTCGGCGGGTTCGGGCTCGGTGGCGGCCAGCTGCAGGGCAGCCAGCACCCGCTGGCGCATCTCCGCCGCCGCCTTGCGGGTAAAGGTGATGGCGTAGAGCTGCTCGGGCTGCTCCACGTCCGCCAGCAGGGCCAGCACGCGCTGGGTCAGCAGCTCGGTCTTACCCGAGCCCGCAGGCGCGGAGACACAGAAGGAGGCCCGGGTGTCCAGCACCCTGGCGCGCACCGCGGCGTCGGCGGGCAGTCGTGGGGCGCTCATGCCTCGTCCTCCGTGGTTTCGACGTTGTAGCGGCAGGCGGCGGCCTGCTCGCAATACTGGCAGGTCGCGGGGGGACGGCTGGGATCAACGTGGGCGCGGCCCGCCAGGTACTCGGCCGCCAGAGTCTCCAGCCGCGCCTGCCACCAGCGCTGCAGCCCTGCCCAGTCCGCCTGCCCGGAATCCGCCTGATAACCCGCCGCCGGCTTGAGGCCGTGGCGCTCGGCATCGCTGTCGTCACCCACGCCGATCAGCTTGCAGCCCCTGGCGTTGATCTGGGCATAGGCGATACCCGCCACGGGGTGCCCCTTGGCCGCCAGCAGTCCGGCATAGAGTGGCAGCTGGGGTTCTTCGGGGCGCTCACCAAACCAGCGCCGGGCGCTGGGCTCGCCGCTCTTGTAGTCGATGATCAGGCGCGTGCCGTCGGCAAGCCGGTCTATGCGATCCATGCGGCCGCGCAGGCTCAGTTCGTCAAAGCGAAATTCAGCCCGCCACTCGGTGGCCTCTACGGTGAAGGGTGGACGCTGGCACTCCAGTTCCAGCCACTGGTCCAGCAGCCTCACCAGCCGGGTCTGTTCCAGCCGCCGCAACTGCGTGGCAGCCAGCACCGGGCGCCGGGGCAGCAGCCTGCCCAGGGCGTGGTCGGCGGATTCGCTGATCAGAGCCGCGCGCTGTGCCGCGGTGACGGCCAACAGGTGCTCCTGGCTGCGCAGCTTGCCCCACAGCCACTCCAGCGCCCAGTGCAGCAGGTTGCCCCGGTCGGCGGCGCTGAGCATAAATACCGGCTCTGGCAATGAGGCCGCCTGCAGGCGGTGACGGGCGTAGGCCTGGAACGGACAGGCCGACTGGCTGGCCAGCAGTGCCGCCCCGCCGCGACTGATTTCACCGGCCGCCACCGCCGGCGCCGGGCCGGCCTCAAACCCCTGCAAGGGCTCGTGCGGGGCCTGCCGGTAGCGCTGCCAGGCCAGGCTGTCCACGGCCACCAGCTCGGCGAGCGGCTGGGGCGTGGCGTCGTCAAACAGGCGGCTGGGACGGCAGCTCACGCCCTCGATATCACGCAGATGACTGACCACCAGACACGCGCGGCCGGCGCGCAGGCGCTGGCTCAGGCGGCGCGCATAGTCCAGCTCGCGCTGGGCATCGGCCCGCGGCATGCCCAGTTCGCGCTGCAGGCTGCGCGGCAATAAGGGGTTGGGCTCCGGCGCGGGGGGCCACTGCTGGTCGGCGGCGCTGCACAGCCACACGTGGCTGAAGTCCAGGCCTGCCGCCTCCAGCACGCCCAGCACCTGCACCGGCGTGTCGGCGGTCTGGGGCTGGAACAGCTGCTGACCCAGGGCCAGGCGCAGGTCGGCACAAAACCCGGCGTGACTCTGGGTTGCGTCGCCGGATCGCCAGCCCTGCAACTCGCGCAGTACGGTGTAGCCCTGCTCCAGTTGCTGGTATTCGATACTGTCCAGCGGGCGCTCGCCGGGCCAGCCCAGGGTGTTGCAATAACTCAGCAGCCACTGCACCCAGGCGCGACCGGCGCGGGGCGTCTGGCGGGCGCTGCGGTGCGCGCTGGCGGCCTCGGCCAACGCGCTGCTGAGCGGCACAAAGACCGGTTGCTCGCCAGCCAAGGTGGCCACGGTTTCCCGCCAGGCGCTGCCCGGCAGCGGGTCCAGTTCGAGCTCCGCGAGCGCCGTTGCCAGTTCTGCGCGCCGTTCCACCGACAGCCCGCCGACCAACCAGTGGGGACTCTCCAGCAGCTGCTGTGCGGTGCAAAGCGGCAGCTCGTCGGCGCCCAGCGCAAGCAGCGCCAGCGCATCCCGCCAGGGTGGTGTGTCCTCCAGCGCCTCGCCGCCGGAGATATTCACCGGCGGCAGCCGACGAGACTCCGACAACAACAGGGCATCGGGGTCGAAGACTGCCTGCGCGGCGCGCAGTGCCTGGGGCCTGCGCGCCGCGAGATCCGGTACCACCACGGCGACCCGCGCCCCGGGCTGCGCTGCCACCCGCTGCGCGGCCCAGGCCAGCGCCGCCTGCAATTCCTCCTCGGCATCGCTGGCCATCACGCTGACGCAGGGGGCCGGCGGCGCGCTGATCGCCAGCCATTCACAGCTCGGCGCGGCCTCACACAAGCGCCGGTGGACCGGAGCGCATTGATCGAAGCCGTGCATCAGCAGCGCGGGCAGTGCCAGCTCTTCAGGCGCCTGACGAGCCAGCAGCTGGTCGCGGGCAGCGCGTGTGATCTGCGCCTGCGCCGCACATAAGGCCTCAAAGTGTGTGAGCCAGCCGCAGAGCTCAGCGCCGCCCTCTTCGGCCAGCAGCCGGCTGTTGAGCGGCGACGCGCGCCAGTCCTGCTGCCACAGACACAGCAGGCGGTGAACCTCGCGCAGGGTCTGGGCGAGCTTGACGGGCTGCATCACGCTGCTGGTCGCTGCGATGTCGCGCCACAGCGCCAGTTCCTGCACCGCATCCAGCACCTGCAACAGCGGCTGCCGGCCCAGGTACTGTTGATCCCGCCACAGGCTGTCCAGCCAGGTATCCAGACTGAGCACACAGGGCATGGCCGCCGCTGTGACCGTGACAGAACTGCCGTCCTCCAGCAGCGCCTGGCGGGTACCCCGCGCCAGGCGCTGATTGACCGTGATAACAGTGCCGCCCTGTTGCAGCCATGTCCGAATTGCAGCTAGCGCCACGTTCTCTTGCTCCTGCCTCTTGCTCCTGCGCCAGATGCGGCATCGCAGAGTGTTATTCGAGGCGGCATTCTACCCACTGCGTCCGCAGCGCGCAGCAAGGCGCGCTACGGCGTGTTTTTGCCTGTCCTTTATCGCCAAGATTGCGTAGAATTGAGGGTTTCCCGATGGCAGACGAATCCCCGCATAGGGCCAGTGTTATGTCCGAATCCGCAGTTGAGAACCTGAACGTGGCGCAGCAGGAAATTTTGATCACGCCGGCCGAACTGAAGGCAAAACTGCCCATGTCCGCGGCGTCCCGGCAGACCGTCACCACGGCGCGCGAAGCCATTCGCAACATTCTCGATGGCCGCGACCACCGCCTGTTTCTGGTGATTGGTCCCTGCTCGATCCACGACCCCGAAGCAGCCATGGATTACGCCCGCCGCCTCAAGGCGCTGGCCGACGACGTGCAGGACACGCTGCTGCTGGTGATGCGCGTCTATTTCGAAAAGCCGCGCACCACGGTGGGCTGGAAAGGCCTGATCAATGACCCGTATCTCAACGACACGTTCTGCATTGAAGAAGGACTGATGCTGGGCCGTCGGCTGCTGCAGGAAATCAGCGAGCTGGGGCTGCCCACCTCCACCGAAGCGCTGGACCCGATTTCACCGCAGTATCTGCAGGACTTCATCACCTGGTCAGCGATCGGTGCGCGCACCACCGAGTCCCAGACCCACCGCGAGATGGCCAGTGGCCTGTCCTCCGCCGTGGGCTTCAAGAACGGCACCGACGGCGGTCTCGAAGTGGCGATTAACGCCATTAAATCCGCCGCGCGCCCCCACCGTTTCCTGGGCATCAACAACGAAGGCCAGGTCGCGGTGATCCATACCCGGGGCAATCGCTACGCCCACGTGGTGCTGCGCGGCGGCAGCAGTGGCCCCAATTACGACTCCGTGCATATCGCGCTGTGCGAGCAACAGCTGAGCAAGGCCGGCATCCGCCCGACCATCATGGTGGACTGCTCGCACGCCAACTCCAACAAACAGCCCGAGCTGCAGCCGCTGGTGATGGAGAATGTCACTAACCAGATCCTGGACGGCAACGGCTCCATCGTCGGCCTGATGGTGGAGAGTCACATTCACGGTGGCAACCAGAGCATCCCCGAGGATCTCAGCCAGCTGAAATACGGGGTGTCGATAACCGATGGCTGTGTGGACTGGGAGGCGACTGAAGCCGCCGTGCGGGCGATGGCCGCCAAGCTGAAGAATGTGCTGCCAGGGCGCAAGCGGCTTTAAGCGCAGCAACATCTGACGCATCTAACGGGAGACGCATGCGCATTGCGTCTCCCGTTTTTTTTTACAGCTGTTTTTTGCAGCTGTTTTGAGTTTCGTGCTCCAGGGCCCTGCCCAGCAACGCCAGGCCCCTGCCGGCGCGGGAGTCCTGCCGGCTACGTTGCGCTCAGATATACGCGTTGCTGCGGTCGCTGTGGTCGGTGATATCCCGCACGCCCTTGAGTTGGGGTATCTGTTCCAACAAGGTCTTTTCCACGCCCTGCTTCAGGGTCAGATCGACCATGCCGCAACCCTGGCAACCGCCGCCAAACTTTAAAATGGCGTACTCGTCATCGGTGATCTCAACCAGCGACACTTCGCCGCCGTGGGATGCCAGCGACGGGTTCACCTCGTTGTACAGCACGTAATTGATCCGGTCCTCCAGCGGGCTGTCCTCGCCGACACGCGGCAGCTTGGCATTGGGCGCCTTGATGGTCAGCTGGCCGCCCATGCGATCTTTGGAATAATCGACGACTGCGTCTTCCAGAAACGGCAGACTGCGGGCCTCGAAATACGCGACAAGCTGGCCGAAGTCCACCCGCAAATCGTCGGGTTTATCGTCACCGGCCCGGCAATAGGCAATGCAGGTTTCCGCCTTGGGTGTCCCCGGCTGATTGATAAACAGACGGATGCCCAGGACCTCGCCCTCCTGCTTGGCCAGCAATTCCGCCAGATAGTCGCGAGCACTTTCGGTGATGGTGAGTTTGACGTCAGCCGGTGTAGCCATATCGATAACCTCCTGATGCGACGCCGTCCCTTGCAACGCTGCTGGTGCGGGCTCTGGGTACGGAGATAAAAAGCCCGGCGCTTGCTATACCCGGACAAAAAGCCCGGTTTTTGGGGCCCGGGACGGCTCTGGTATACTCGGCCGAATTTACCACAGCGCCACTCGGACAGCCATGTCCGCGTCTTTGCCTGACAATTCGTAAGGACTTTACTGCTCATGTCTGATCGCACACAACGTATCGCTGCGCTCAAGCGCGCCCTCGAAGAACGCATACTGGTTCTCGATGGTGCCATGGGCACAATGATTCAAGGTCACGGGCTCGGCGAGCAGGATTATCGCGGCGAGCGTTTCGCGGATTTCCCCCGCGACCTCAAGGGCAACAACGACCTGCTGACCCTGACCAGGCCGGAACTCATCCGCGCCATTCACCAGGCTTTTCTCGATGTCGGCGCGGACATTATCGAGACCAATACGTTCAACTCCACCCCTGTGGCCCAGAGCGATTACACACTTCTGGACATCGCTGAAGAGCTCAATTTGGCAGGCGCCCGCCTGGCGCGGGAAGTCGCCGACGCACAGACTGCGCTGACGCCGGTTATACCGCGTTTTGTCGCCGGCGTTATCGGCCCCTCGCCGCGCACCGCGTCGCTGTCCCCGGA
>JAVEVZ010000120.1:0-8618 GCA_034004805.1 Spongiibacteraceae bacterium
GCCGTCGGCGCTCTTCCAGATGGCGACGTCGGCGGTCATGTTCACTTCCTGGGGCATCCAGTGGTTGGCGCAGCCGTCCAGGTATTTCTGCCAGGCCCAGTCGTATTTGAAGGGCACCAGCTGGTTGAGGTCGGCGCGGCAGTTGATCATGCGCTTGTCGTCGACCTGCAGGCGCGCGGCGCCCATTTCCAGTTCGTCGAGACCCGGGTTGACGTCCAGGGTGGCCAGCGCAGCTTTCGCCCTGGCGAGGATGGCATTCTGGTCCTCGGGGGCTATTTCTGCGACCGGCTCGGCCGTTGCAGCTGTGGGGGCGACGGGTGCCGCAGGGGCTGGCGCGGCCTGGGGCTGAGCCCGGGCGGCAGCTTGTGCGGCCTGGGCAGCGTCGGCCTGGGCCTGGGCGGCAGCCTGTGCGGCTTGAGCCGCCTGCGCGTTGGCCTGTGTCTGGGCGGCGCTGATGGGTTCTTCTATGTCGTACTCGTCCCAGCTCAACATGATGCGGGGTCTCCTTGTGCGTCGTCTGTGGTGAGGGCGCCGCGGGCGGCGCCGGTCGTGTCGGTCTCGTCAGTGGCCGGCCGTTTACTGGCAGGCCTCGCAGTCCGGGTTGTCCAGGGCGCAGGCCTGTGGCACCGGGGCCGGGCCGGCGGCGGTGACCGCTTCGGTCGCGGCCTTGTTGGCTACCTTGTTGAGGGAGCCCGTCTCGATGGTGGACTTCTCGGTGGTGGTGGCGGACAGCGCGCGCAGGTAGTAGGTGGTCTTGAGACCACGGTACCAGGCCATGCGGTAAGTCACGTCGAGCTTCTTGCCGGACGCGCCGGCGATATACAGGTTCAGTGACTGGGCCTGGTCGATCCACTTCTGGCGGCGGCTGGCGGCGTCCACCAGCCAGCGCGGCTCGACTTCGAAGGCGGTGGCATACAGCTCCTTGAGGTCCGCCGGGATGCGGTCGATGCGCTGCACGCTGCCGTCGAAGTATTTGAGGTCGTTGACCATCACGCTGTCCCACAGGCCACGGGTCTTGAGGTCGTGGACCAGGTAGGGGTTGACCACGGTGAACTCGCCGGACAGGTTCGATTTCACGTACAGGTTCTGGTACGTGGGCTCGATGGACTGGGATACACCGGTGATGTTGGCGATGGTCGCGGTGGGGGCGATGGCCATGGTGTTGGAGTTGCGCATGCCACCCCGGGCAAACTCGCGCAGGCTGGCCCAGTCCAGGGTCTGGGAGCGGTCGACTTCGATAAAGTCCGCGCCGCGCTCGTCCACCAGCTTCTGGATGGAGTCGATGGGCAGTATGCCCTGGCTCCACAGCGAACCGTCGAAGCTGGGGTAGCTGCCACGCTCTCGGGCCAGTTCGGCGGAGGCCTGGATGGTGTAGTAGCTCAGCGCTTCCATCGAGCGGTCGGCAAACTCCACCGCGGCGTCGGAGGCATAGGGCAGGCGCAGCTTGTACAGGGCGTCCTGGAAGCCCATCAGGCCCAGGCCCACCGGGCGGTGCTTGATGTTGGAGTTGCGCGCGGCATCCACCGAGTAGTAGTTGATGTCGATGACGTTATCGAGCATGCGCACCGCGGTCTTGACGGTGCGCGCCAGTTTGGCCTGATCCAGTACACCCTGCTCCACGTGCTGGACCAGGTTCACCGAACCCAGGTTGCAGACCGCGATTTCGTCGCGGCTGGTGTTGAGGGTGATCTCGGTGCACAGGTTGGACGAGTGCACCACGCCCACGTGCTGCTGGGGGCTGCGGATATTGCAGGGATCCTTGAAGGTCATCCAGGGGTGGCCGGTCTCGAACAGCATCGACAGCATCTTGCGCCACAGGTCGGCGGCCTTGACGGTCTTGTGCAGCTTGAGGCGGCCCGCGGCGGCTTCGCGCTCGTAGTGGGTGTAGCGCTCTTCAAACGCCTTGCCGTACAGGTCGTGCAGGTCCGGGCAGGTGGACGGCGAGAACAGCGTCCAGTTGGCGTCCTGGAACACGCGCTTCATAAACAGGTCGGGAATCCAGTTGGCGGTGTTCATGTCGTGGGTGCGGCGGCGGTCGTCGCCGGTGTTCTTGCGCAGCTCGAGGAATTCCTCGATATCCAGGTGCCAGCTCTCGAGGTACGCGCACACCGCGCCCTTGCGCTTGCCACCCTGGTTGACGGCGACGGCGGTGTCGTTGACCACCTTGAGGAACGGCACCACGCCCTGACTCTTGCCGTTGGTGCCCTTGATGTAGGAGCCTAGCGCGCGCACCGGGGTCCAGTCGTTGCCCAGGCCGCCGGCCCACTTGGACAGCATGGCGTTGTCCTGGATTGCGCCGTAGATGCCGTGCAGGTCGTCGGGCACCGTGGTCAGGTAGCAGGACGACAGCTGCGGGCGCAGGGTGCCGGCGTTGAACAGGGTCGGGGTGGAGCTCATGTAGTCGAAGGAGCTCAGCAGGTCGTAGAACTCTATGGCGCGGGCGTTGGGGTCGTCCTCGTTGATGGCCAGGCCCATGGCGACGCGCATAAAGAAGATCTGCGGCAGCTCGAAGCGGATATCGTTGCTGTGCAGAAAGTAGCGGTCGTACAGGGTCTGCAGACCCAGATAAGTAAAGAGGTTGTCGCGCTCGGGCTTGAGGGCCTGGCCCAGGCGCGCCAGGTCGAAGGTCTGCAGTTCCGGAGCCAGCAGCTCCAGCTCCACGCCACGGGCGACATAGGCCGACAGGGCGCGGGGGTAGTACTGGCCCATCTCGGCCTGGGTCGCGGCACCTGCAACACCCAGAAAGCCCAGTGCCTCGGCGCGCAGCTTGTCCATCAGCAGGCGCGCGGATACGTAGGTGTAGTTGGGCTCTTTCTCGATCAGGGTGCGGGCGGTGATCACCAGCGAGGTGTTCAGTTCGCTCAGGGGCACGCCGTCGTAGAGGTTCTTGAGGGCTTCGTCCAGCACCAGCTGCTGGTTGACGTCGGACAGGTCGGTGCAGGCCTCGGCGACGATGGTCTCCAGGCGGCCCAGGTCCAGTGGCGCGCGGCTGCCGTCGTCCAGGGTCACGTGCAGGCTGGGGTGGGCCTTGCGCGGGTCGCGGGCGGCGTCTGCCGCGGCGCGGGCGGCGCGCTGGCGGGCGTGCTCTTCGCGGTAGATCACGTAGTCGCGGGCGACCTTGTGGTCGCCGGAGCGCATCAGCGCCAGCTCGACCTGATCCTGGATATCTTCAATATGGATGGTGCCACCGGAGGGCATGCGGCGGCGGAAGATGGCGCTGACCTGTGCCGTGAGCTTGGCCACGGTTTCGTGGATCCGGCTGGAGCCGGCGGCCGTGCCGCCTTCAACGGCGAGGAAGGCCTTGGTGATGGCCACCGAAATTTTGCTGTCGTCGTAGGCCACGACCGTGCCGTTGCGCTTGATGACCCGCAGTTGGCCGGGGGCGGTGGCGTCGACCGGTGGATTGACCGTGCCGGTGGTGCCGGTGGCGGGCTGGGCGGTGCCGCTGGTGCGGGCTTCGACGTCAGTGTGCATAGGGTCTCCGAAGTGTTCTCTGTTTGATCCGTGGTTTGATCTGTGCCCGGTTTTGGGTCGCCCGGTGCGCTGCCGGACTGCCGCTGAGCGGTCGTTGTCCTGGATGGAGGAGCCGACGGGCGGCGGCCTCCAGCGTCGTTGTTTCAGGCCTGTTCGGCGTTTCCCGTTGCCGGTTTTGTTGTTGGCGTTGTCGCCGGCGACTGTCCTGGCGTTTGGCGCGATGTTGCTGTGGGAGCCTCTGCCGGCTGCCTGTGGTTGCGTGCGAGCTGCTCGATTTCTGCTCGATCCGCTGCCCGCACTGCTGCCGCTGCGGCGCTCCCGGGCGGCTTGCCCGCTGGTCTGCCATTTGTACGCTTACCCCAATATATTGGGGTGGCTCAGGAATGCCATACAAGATAATGCGGTTTCGGGGGGGGTGCAAGCGGCAAAAGCTGGGCGCAAGGTGTGGATAACTTGTGGATGACGGGATTGGTAGGTGGCCGCTTACCGGCTAAGGTGCTGGCAGGGCGGAATGACTGTGGATTGCCGGAAAATTGTACGAAGCACTATTTATTTCTAACCAGAGTGCGTTCTTAGAAGCATTGTCGGCGGCCTGGCCCGGTCAGCCGGATTCCTGGCGAAAGACGATCAAGTGTTCGATTCGCGCGGCTACCGGCAGCCTGTCGCCCTCGGGAAAATCCCGGTGGCTGGGCAGCAGCGCCTCCACCAGGCTACCGGTGGGCAGGCGCAAAGTGTACAGGGTGGCGCCACCGGAAAAGACCTTCTTGACCACCGTGGCCTGCAGACCCTGTCCGGTTTCGTCCAGCACGATATCGTCGGGCCGCAGCAGCACCTCCACCGGAGTGTCCCGGGGCCAGGAATAGGCGCGGTTGCCGCGCAGCACGCCCAGCTCGGTGCTGAATTCGGTGTGGCTGAGAGTCAGCCCCGGCACGAAGCACCCCTGGCCGATAAAGTCGGCCACCAGCCGGTTGCAGGGTTCGTGGTAGATGCCAAAGGGGGTGTCCCACTGCTGGAGATGGCCCTGGCCCAGCAGGCCGATGCGGTCGCCGAAGGCGAAAGCCTCGTCCTGATCGTGGGTGACCAGAATTGCGCTGGTGCCGTACTCTTTGAGAATGTCCCGCACCTCCAGGCTGAGCCGCTTGCGCAGGTCCACGTCCAGGTTCGAAAACGGTTCGTCCAGCAGCAGCAGCCGCGGGCTGGTGGCCATGGCGCGGGCCAGGGCGACGCGCTGCTGCTGGCCGCCCGACAGTTCGTGGGGGTGGCGCCGCTCCAGGCCGGTCAGTTTCACCATCTCCAGCAGCTGGCCGACGGACTGGCGCTGGCGCGCAGCGGGCAGGCGACGGATGCCGAAGGCGATGTTGTCGAACACGTTGAGATGGGGGAACAGCGCGAAGTCCTGGAACACCATGCCGATGCGCCGCTGTTCCGGTGGCAGCTGCCGGCCGGGCTGGCTGATGACCACGTCGTCGAGACGGATTTCGCCGCGGGCGATGGGCTGGAAACCGGCGATGGCCCGCAACACCGTGGTCTTGCCGCCGCCACTGGAGCCCAGCAGGCAGGCGATGTCCCCTTCGCTGACGTGCAGGCTCAGGTGATCGACGATTACCTGGTTGTCGAGCCGGCACTGGATGTTGTCGAGGGTCAGCACGAGTTGAGCAGAAACTCCATCAGGGCCTTCTGGGCGTGGAGGCGGTTCTCGGCTTCGTCCCAGATCACCGAGGCGGGGTCGTCCATCAGGTCGGCGCTGATTTCCTCGCCGCGGTGGGCGGGCAGGCAGTGCATGTACAGCGCATCGGGCCGGGCCAGACTCAGCAGCTCGCGGTTGATCTGGTAGCCCTTGAAGCGCTGGCGCCGCACCTGCTGTTCGCGCTCCTGGCCCATGGAGGCCCACACGTCGGTGACCAGCAGGTCTGCGTCGCGGGCGGCGACGGCGGGCTCGCGGACCACGCGTACGCGCCCCCCGGCGCTCGCCACCAGCTCGGCGCAGGGCTCGAAGCCGGCGGGGCAGGCGATATTCAGCGCGAAATCGAACTGGCGCGCGGCGTTGATATAGGAGCGGCACATGTTGTTGCCGTCGCCGATCCAGGCCACGGTCTTGCCGCTGATATCACCGCGGTGTTCGAAGTAGGTCTGGATATCCGCCAGCAACTGGCAGGGGTGGAAATCGTCGGTCAGGGCGTTGATGACCGGCACCGAGGAGTGCGCGGCAAAGCGCACGATGCGCTCGTGGGCAAAGGTGCGGATCATGATGAGGTCGACCATGGAAGACAGCACCCGGGCGCTGTCCTCGATGGGCTCGCCGCGCCCCAGCTGGGTGTCCTTGGGGGCCAGGAACATCGCGTGGCCGCCGAGCTGGGCCATGCCGGCCTCGAAGGAGATGCGGGTGCGGGTGGAGGACTTCTCGAAGATCATCCCCAGCACATAGTTCTTGAAGGGCTCGCGCTTGCGGTCTTCTGCGAGGCTGCGCTTCATTTCGGCCGCGCGCTCCAGCACGGTCCGCAGCTCCTGCGGGCTCAGGTCCATCAAGGTCAGGAAGTGGCGAACGGCCATGGGCGAGGCTTCAGGTTGTGGCGCAGAAATCGCGCACCAGAGAGACGACGGCGTCGGCGAGTTGTGCAATCTCTGCTTCGCTGGCAATCAGCGGTGGCAGCAGGCGCACGACCCGTTCGGCGGTCACGTTGATCAAAACGCCCTTCGCCAGGCCCTGTCCCACCAGCGCGGCGCAGGGCCTGTCCAGTTCGATGCCCACCATCAGGCCACGGCCGCGCACGGCCTTGACGCCGGCGACGTCCGCCAGTTGTTGCCGGAGCTGGCCCATCAGCTGCTCGCCGCGGGCGGCGGCGTTGGCGGCGAGGTCCTGCTGTTCGATGGTGGTGACCACCGCCAGTGCCGCGGCACAGGCCAGCGGGCTGCCGCCAAAGGTCGAGCCGTGGTTGCCCGGCTTGAAGACCTCGGCCGCGCGGCCCTGTGCCAGGCAAGCGCCGATGGGCACGCCGTTGCCCAGGCCCTTGGCAGTGGTGACCACGTCTGGAAGGATGTCGGCGTGCTGGTAATAGAAGTAGCGCCCGGTGCGCGCGTTGCCGGTCTGCACTTCGTCCAGCATCAGCAGCCATTCCCGGGCGTCGCAGAGTTCGCGCAGGCCGCGCAGGTAGTCGTCGGTGGCCGGGTACAGGCCGCCCTCGCCCTGCACCGGCTCCATCAGGACCGCCACCACATTGCTGTTGTTTTCGGCAATGGTGCGCAGGGCGTCGAGGTCGCCGTAGGGGGCGCGGATAAAGCCGCTGACCAGCGGCTCGAAGCCCGCCTGGATCTTGCGGTTGCCCGAGGCGCTCAAGGTGGCCATGGTGCGGCCGTGGAAGGCGCGCTCCATAACGATGATGTCGGGCTTCTGAACGCCGCGCTGGTCGCCGTACAGGCGCGCCAGCTTGATGGCTGCCTCGTTGGCCTCGGCGCCGGAGTTGGCGAAGAACACCCGGTTCATGCCGGTCAACTGGCAGAGCTTGTCGGCCAGCTTTTCCTGTAGCCGAACACCGTACAGATTCGAGGTGTGGATCAGGGTTTTGGCCTGCTGGCACAGTGCCTCGGTGACGGCGGGGTGGGCGTGGCCCAGCGCGTTGACGCCGACGCCGCTGATACCATCCAGATAGCGCTTGCCGGCCTCGTCGTACAGCCACACACCTTCGCCGCGTGCGAAATGCACGGGCAGCCTGCCGTAGGTATTCATCAGTGTCCCGCCGGTCTTTTCCATCTGTCCCGATAACCTGTCCCAATAACGCAAAAAGGCAGCGCTAGCTGCCCAGGGGAAGCCCCGATAATACTGGCGTTTGCGCAGGTTGGCAATTGCCCGGTGCGGCGGCTGCGGGCCGGCCCTCGTGACACTGCGCCGCCGGGATGTACAATAGGCGGCATCGCATGCCCCGGGGCATTCCGCTCAGCCAACCTACAGGTAGTTCCATGGACAGCGTTGTCGACGTCATCAAAGAGCAGATCAGCAATAATCCCGTCATCCTTTATATGAAGGGCTCGCCCAACCAGCCCCAGTGCGGCTTTTCGGCGCGTGCGTCGCAGGCGTTGATGGCCTGCGGTGAGCGCTTCGCCTTTGTCGATATCCTGGCCAACCCGGAGATTCGCGCCGAACTGCCAAAGTACGCCAACTGGCCGACCTTCCCCCAGTTGTGGGTGGCGGGGGAGCTGGTGGGCGGTTGCGACATCATCGCCGAGATGCACGAGACCGGCGAGTTGCAGACCCTGATCAAGGACGCCGTCGCCCAGGCCGGAACCTCTCAGGCCTGACACGGCCATAGCGACATCAGGTCCGGTTCCCGTCTGTTGCGGTCCCGGCACCACCCCGAAGCCGCGGCAGCCCCGCGGCTTTGTTGCTTTTGCCCCCGAATACTTCCCTGCCCCGGTGCGCTGATCTCAGGGCTTGTGCTTCAATAATTATTGAATGAAAAGACTTCTTATTATCATTAGTCTTTGCTAACGTGCGCGGCATTCAAAATCAGGGTGCCCGGTGGCATCCGGCTGAACGGGGATGATCGGCATGGGGAAGACAGAAATGCGGGCCTGGGCGGCGGTGTTGTCAGTGGCCAGCGCGGGCGCGGCGCTGGCACAGGCACCGGCGATCGAGGAGACCCAGATCATCGGTCAGCGCGAGGACGCGGCGAAGGTCGCGGGCTCCGCTTATGTCATCACCGAGTTCGAACTGCAGAAGTTCGAATACAGCGACATCAACCGCATCCTGCGCCAGGCCCCCGGCGTCTATGTGCAGGAAGAAGAGGGCTACGGCCTGCGCCCGAATATCGGTATACGCGGTTCCGGCCAGGGCCGCAGCGCGCGGGTCACGCTGATGGAGGACGGCGTGCTGGTGGCGCCCGCGCCCTATGCCGATCCCGCAGCCTATTACTTTCCCACCGCGGCGCGGGTAGCGGGCGTGGAAGTGCTCAAGGGCCCGCAGACCTTGCGCTATGGTCCCTATACCGTGGGCGGCGCCATCAACCTGCTGTCGACCCCGATTCCCCAGGCGCTGTCGGGCTTCGCCAACCTGGAGTTCGGCGAAAACAGTGAGCAGCGCCAGCACTTCTGGTACGGCGGCATGCAGGGCCAGAAGGGCTTCGCCAACCTGGAGTTCGGCGAAAACAGTG
>JAVEVZ010000121.1:0-8609 GCA_034004805.1 Spongiibacteraceae bacterium
CCTGCAGAAACTCCTGCTGGGGATGCTTGCGCCCGCCCTGGGGCGGCACCGACGCTACCGTGCCCTCAATCAGTTTGAGCAGCGCCTGCTGTACGCCCTCGCCGGACACGTCACGGGTAATGGAGGGGTTATCGGACTTGCGGGAGATCTTGTCGATCTCGTCGATGTAAACGATGCCCTGCTGCGCCTTCTCAACATCGTAGTCACATTTCTGCAGCAGTTTCTGGATGATATTTTCCACATCCTCGCCGACATAGCCCGCCTCAGTCAGAGTGGTGGCATCGGCAATGGTAAACGGCACATCCAGCAGGCGGGCCAGCGTTTCCGCCAGCAGGGTCTTGCCGCTGCCGGTGGGGCCCACCAGCAGGATATTGGACTTGCCCAGTTCCACGTCGTCCTTGCGCGTCTCGTCAGAGCGCAGGCGCTTGTAGTGGTTGTAAACCGCCACGGCCAGCACCCGCTTGGCGCGCACCTGACCGATCACGTATTGATCAAGGATTTCCTTGATTTCTCTGGGCGTCGGCAACTGGTCGCCGTTGCTGTCGTTGCCCGACTCCTGCACCTCTTCACGGATGATGTCGTTGCACAGGTCTACACATTCATCGCAGATGAATACCGACGGGCCAGCTATCAGCTTCCTGACTTCGTGCTGACTCTTGCCACAGAAGGAGCAGTACAACAGCTTGCCGCCGTCGTCGCCGCTGTCCTTGTTTCGATCACTCATCGGATATATTACCTCGCCACCGCAACGGTATTCAGGAGGGATGCGGCCTAAAGATGCTGCCTTTTGGGCCTATTTGCAACCCCCGGTTTCTCGGGGTTATTCCGCCTTGACGGAGGGTCCGCGCTGAGTCATGACCTGGTCTACCAGGCCATAGGCCACCGACTGCTCGGCATTCATAAAGGTGTCGCGCTCGGTGTCGCGCTCTATAGTTTCTATCGGCTGGCCCGTGTGCCTGGCCATCAGCTCATTCAGGCGCTGGCGGATAATCAGTATCTCCCGGGCCTGAATATCGATATCCGTCGCCTGGCCGTGGGCGCCACCACTGGGCTGATGAATCATGGTGCGGGCATTGGGCAACATAAAACGCTTACCCTTGGCACCACCTGTCAACAGGAAGGAGCCCATGCTCGCGGCCTGGCCTATGCACATGGTGCTCACATCCGGCTTGATGAACTGCATGGTGTCGTAGATGGACAGCCCTGCAGTGACCGAGCCACCCGGCGAATTGATGTAGAGATGGATATCCTTGTCCGGGTTTTCCGACTCCAGAAACAGCAGCTGAGCGACGATCAGGTTGGCCATGTGGTCCTCAATGGGCCCCACGCAAAACACCACCCGTTCCTTCAGCAGGCGTGAGTAGATATCGAAGGAGCGCTCGCCCCGGGCGGTCTGCTCAACGACGATCGGCACCAGCCCCAGGTTGTTGATCGAGCTGCGGTTCATACCGCCTACCCCGTTAAAACTCATGCGCCGCACTCCCGGTAACACCTAATGATCTATTGGATGGAAACGTTATAGGGCCGCTCAATAATAGCAAGCCCTTACCGTGCCCCCTGCCGCATCGCCTACCGTATCCCTTATCGCAACACCAGCCTGCCTCAGCGCTGGCCGCTGGCCATGACATCCTGGTAGTTGCTGGGCTTTTCCGTCACCTGCGCCCTGGCCAGCAGCGCATCTACCAGCTGATCCTCCAGCACAACCGATTCGATCTGCTGCAGTTGCTGCCTGTCGCTGTAATACCAGGCCACAACTTCCTCACTGTCCTCGTAGGTTGACGCCAGCTCTTCGACCATGCTGCGCACGCGAACCGGGTCGACCTTGAGACTTTCCCTGGCGGCCAGTTCATTCAGCACCAGGCCCAGCTTGACCCGGCGCTGGGCCTGCTCCTGAAACAGTTCATCGGGCAGCAGTTGCCGCGGATCCATCTTGCCCAGCGCGCCGCCGAACTGCTGCAGCGCCTGCTGGCGCAGGGTGTCGACTTCCTGATCTATCAAGGCCTGGGGCACCTGGAGATCGTCATGGCAGGCCAGCAGACCATCCATTACCTGGGCCTTGACCCTGGCCTTGATCGCCGCACGCAATTCACGCGCCATATTGCCCGCCACCTGCTTGCGGAACTCGGCTTCGCCGCCCTCTTTCACACCGTAGAGTGCGTAGAACTCATCGTTCAATTCCGCCAGCCGGCGCTCCCGCACGGCGTTGACCTTGATCGCGAACTCGACTGCCGCGCCGCGCAGCGACTCATTGTGGTAGTCGTCGGGGAAGCTCAGGGCTGCGGTCTTTTCCTCGCCAGCCCGCATGCCGACTATGGCATCCTCGAAACCGGGGATCATACGTCCGGAACCCAGTTCCAGATCGCTGCCTTCGGCGCTGCCACCTTCGAAGGCTTCGCCCTCTTTCGTGCCCTTGTAGTCGATATTGACCTGATCGCCCAGCGCCGCCGCGCGGTCTGCGGTCTCCCAGCTACCCTGCTGCTTGCGGAAGATTTCGATCATCGCCTCGATATCGGAGTCGGCTACCTCGGCGACGGGCTTTTCGACCGCCAGCGCGCTGTAGTCCTTGAGCTCCAGTTCGGGAAACACTTCGAATGTCGCCACGTACTCCAGGTCCTTGCCCGGCTCCAGCGCCTTGGCCTCAAAGCGGGGCATGCCCGCCGGCCTGAGCTGCTCGCTGCGCACCGCCTCGGCGAAGGTCTGGTTGACCACTTCGCCCAACACTTCCTGCCGCACAGATGCGCCGAACTGCTGCTGCATGACCTTGAGTGGCACTTTGCCAGGCCGGAACCCCTTGATCCGGGCTGTCTTGGCCGCCTTGTTCAGGCGCGCACTGACCTCACTCTCAACGCGCTCAGCCGGCACGCCTATGGTCAGCCGACGCCCCAGATCAGACGTGTTCTCGACGGATACTTGCATGCGACACCTCTCGCCATGGCGCCGGCCTGTGCCGCACGCTCATTCATATTCAAGTTCAAAAACCATACCCGGCGCTGTCGTTACCGACAGCGCCGGGCGCTGAAATTCCTGGTGCGAAAGGCGAGACTCGAACTCGCACACCCTAGGGTACTGGAACCTAAATCCAGCGCGTCTACCAGTTCCGCCACTTTCGCATCGCACACCAAAATGCTTAAAAATCAGAGCCCTACGGCTAACAACGAGCAGCAGACACATTTTGGAGGCGCGGAATTGTGCCACAGCAGCCCCCGCCCCAGCAACTCGGGAATCGCCGTGTTGCGGGGCGCGTATCCCTCGCGGCGCCCGTCTCGGGCAAACCATTTCGATGCGGTGGCACACCACTGCAAACGCCGTCCGGGGCCGCGCCGCACCGGGTTTCCAGCGCAATGCCGGACCTTCAGTGGCCCGCTCGCGGGCAACCTGGCCCGACAGCGGTCAAGGTCGTGGCCGGCTGCCGGACCAATCGAGGCTCCGGTCAGGCAGCGTATCCAGACCGTGCGCAGATAGCGCTCTCCAGCCCGGCGTCATACCCGCTCGATAATGGTGGCGATCCCCATCCCCATGCCGATACACATCGTGGCCAGGCCCACGCTCTGGTCCCGGGCTTCCAGCAAATGCAGCAGGGTCGTGGTGATTCTCGCCCCCGAACACCCCAGCGGGTGGCCCAGGGCGATGGCACCGCCGTTGAGGTTGACCTTGTCATCCATAACGTCCAGCAACTCGAGATCCTTGAGCACCGGCAACGCCTGCGCCGCAAAGGCTTCGTTGAGCTCCACCAGGTCGATATCGGCAATGCTCATGCCGGCCCGCTTCAGGGCTTTCCGGGTGGCGGGCACCGGGCCGTAGCCCATGATCGACGGGTCGACACCGGCGACCGCCATGGCGCGTATGCGCGCTCGCGGTTTCAGCCCCAGGGCAGCCGCCTTCTCGGCGGACATCAGCAGCATGGCGGCAGCACCGTCGGCGATCTGGGAGCTGGTGCCGGCGGTGACGGTGCCGTTTTTGGGGTCGAAGGCCGGTTTCAGCGCCGCGAGCCCTTCCAGGGTAGTATCGCCGCGTATGGTCGTGTCGTCGCTGATCACGCTGAGCACGCCCGTGTCATCGTGGCCATGAACCGGCACGATCTCGCGGGCAAAGGCGCCCGACTGCTGCGCCGCGTATGCGCGCTGCTGTGAACGCACGCCGAAGGCGTCCTGGTCTTCGCGGGAAATGCCGTGCAGCATCGCCAGCGCTTCGGCGGTCATGCCCATCAGGCCCGCCGCGCGCGCCACGTGCTTGCTCAGCTCAGGGTTGGGGTCCACGCCGTGGGACATGGGCACATGGCCCATATGCTCGACCCCGCCCACCACAAACACATCCCCGTAGCCGGTCATGATGCTCTGCGCGGCAATATGCAGCGCGGACATCGAGGAGCCGCAAAGACGGTTGATGGTCTGTGCCGCCGAGGTATGGGGGATCGGCGTCAGCAGCGACAGCATGCGCGCGACGTTCATGCCCTGCTCGAGGGTCTGGTTGACGCAACCCCAGATCACATCCTCAACATCTGCGGGGTCCAGCGCGGCATTGCGCAGAAGCAGCGCGTTGATCAGTGCCGCGGACAGGGTTTCCGCCCGCACGTGGCGAAACACGCCGTTTTTCGAACGCCCCATCGGCGAACGCACACAGTCGACAATAACGGCATCGGTGGCTTTCATGGTCATCGCTCTCTCCTCCCTCAGCCGTAAAAGGTGTCGCCGGCGGCGGCCATGGCGCGCAGACTGGCGGTGGGTTCATAAAGCTTGCCGAGTGCCGCATAGCGATCGGCCATCTCGCAAAAGGCGGCGGCGCCCATGCTGTCGATATAGCGCAGCGCACCGCCGCGGAATACCGGGAAGCCGATCCCCATCGCCAGCCCCAGGTCGGCATCCGCAGCGCAGCTGACGATGTTTTCATCCAGGCAGCGCACCACCTCAATACACATCGGCACCATCATGCGGGCGACGATGTCGTCCTCGGCAAACGTCCTGACCGGCCCCTTGCGCGACTTGGCGGCAATGGCATCGCCCTCCTCGCAGGGAAGCTTGGCGGGGCGGCCCTTGCGATCGGTTTCGTAGCGGTAGAAGCCCTTGTTGTTCTTCTGGCCGTAGCGCCCCGCTTCATACATCAGCTGGCTGGCACCCTTGTCCGCGTGGCGCATGCGGTCCGGGAAGCCTTCGGCCATGACTTCCGCGGCATGTGCAGCGGTGTCCAGGCCCACCACGTCCAGTAGGTAGGCGGGCCCCATGGGCCAGCCAAAACGCTCCATGACCTTGTCGACCTGATGAAAATCCGCGCCGTCCCGCACCAGCAGATTGAAGCCCGCGAAATACGGGAACAGTACCCGGTTGACGTAAAATCCCGGGCAGTCGTTGACGACGATTGGCGTCTTGCCCATCGCCCTGGCGAAGGCCACCACAGTGGCGATGGTGCGGTCACTGCTCTTGCTGCCGCGTATGACCTCCACCAGCGGCATGCGGTGCACCGGATTGAAAAAATGCATGCCGCAAAAATTTTCCGGACGCTGCAGCACCTTGGCGAGAAAATCGATGGAGATCGTCGATGTGTTTGATGCCAGCACCGCCTCCGCCGACATCGCTTTTTCACACTCCGCCAGTACCGCGTGCTTGACCTTGGGGTTTTCGACCACCGCCTCGACCACGACATCGAGCTTGTCAAAGCCGTCATAGCCCAAGGTCGGGCGGATACGCGTCAACACTTCACCGGCAGCCTGCGCCGACATGCGCCCGCGCTCGACCCGTCGCGATACCTGTTTATTGGCTTCGGACATGCCCAGCGCAAGCCCTTCCTCGGCGATGTCCTTCATCAGCACCGGTGTGCCCTTGAGCGCGGCCTGGTAGGCGATGCCACCGCCCATGATGCCGGCGCCCAGCACCCCAGCCGCGCTGATGTCCGCCGCGTTTTTCACGTACTGGCGGTTGCGCTTGGAGAGATTCTGGTCGTTCAAGAACATGCCTATCAGCGCTGCGGCCTGAGGCGTGCGCGCCAGTTTGACGAAATGTTTCGCCTCAATTTCCAACGCCTCATCCCGCGTCAGATGGGCGCTTTTCTCCATGGATTTCACGGCCGTCACAGGGGCCGGCATATGCGGACCGGCCTGGGCTGCAACCAGCGCCTTGGCAGTGGTGAAGGCCATCAGCCGCTCCATGTCGTTGAGCTGTACGCCGCTCTGCTTCTCCACGCGACGCGCCCGCCAGTCGAACTGGCCGGCGATGCAATCGGTCAACAGCTGCAGGGCGCTGTCGCGCAGCGCCTCGCCTGGCACCACCGCATCGACGGCACCCTGGCTCAGCGCCTTTTCGCCGCGGCGCTCTTCGCCCGTCGCGATCCATTCGGCTGCGTTGTCGCTGCCGATCAGGCGCGGCAGGCGCACCGTGCCACCAAAACCCGGGTTGATGCCCAGCTTGACCTCCGGCAGCCCCACGCCAACGCCCTCGGCGAGGACGCGGTAATCGCAGGCCAGGCACATCTCGAAGCCACCACCCAGCGCCACGCCGTTGATCGCCACCACCGTCGGTACCGGCAGGTCCTCCACCGCATTGAACACCTGCTGCGCGTCGTGCAACACCGCCTGTAACTCGTCGTCACTGCGGCGGAACATGTCGCTGAATTCCGTGATGTCGGCGCCGACGATAAATACGTCCTTGCCGCTGGTGACCAGTACCCCGCGCACCGCCTTGTCCGCCGCGATTGCGGCCGTCGCAGCGGCCAGTTCGCGCAGGGTCAGCTGGTTGAATTTGTTGACGGAATCGCCCTGCAGGTCAAAGCGCAGCTCGGCGATTCCCTGGTCCAGGAGTGCAACCGTCAGGGCCTTACCTTGGTAGATCATGAGCGTTCCTCTTGGTTTGCAATGGACTGCCGCAATTCTTGGTCGGCGTTTGCATTGCGCTTTCCCGTTTCGGCTTTTCTGGCGGCAGCAGGCGTTCCGCCCGGGATTTTGTTGTCATCGCCACCGCTGAACGCAAGCCATGTTTACGAGGTAAACATGGCGTCGCGACGATACCCGCTCGGCTTGCCAATAGCAACCGACCCGGGTCAATCGTTGAGGCAGGCCGGGTCGAAGACGTACTCGCCGTTCAACCAGGCGCGCACTTCAGTCGCCCACGGAGAATCACACAGTCCGTACTCGGCGAGCAATGCCTGCCGCTCGTCGGGCCCGGTGTCGCTCAGGCCGCGGGCAGCGAAGCGCTCGGCATCGCGCTGCAGCAGGCCGCGCGTCGGCGCATCGACCTGGCGCAGACTGTGCTGCAGGCCGCCCTCACCCGCCGCATCCTCCTCGCCGCGGTAGATGCGCGCCAGACTCACCAGTGGCAGACGGGACAGCCAGGGCTGGTTCATGGGGTTGACGACATGCCCGGAGAGCGCGTCGCTCAGATCGGGGGAGCGCCCGGCAAAGGGCAGCAGGTGCAGAAAATTGCTGGTCCTGCGCCCGTCGTTGACCGGGTAGTTATCCCACAGCAGCGGCTTGCGCCGCAGCGCCTCCGCAACCTGGCGAAAATCGCGCGCGCGCTGCTCGGCATTGAGCACACTGCGGCCGGTCCAGAACACTTCGACCGCTGCCGGCAGGGCCGCGCCCAGCTGCTCCAGGTAACCCTCGGGGCGCTGGCCGAACAGCTGGTCCAGCAGCGGGTCGTCGCAATAGTAGGTCGGGCACAGCGCGAGCCGGGCGCGGACGCCGGCATCCAGTGCATCCAGTACAGCCCGGGCTTGGTGGCTGGCGAGATCGCGGGGTGGCAGGGCCATGTCGTCGAACAGCACGCAGAGCCGGTCGGGGCCCAGCTGGTCCAGCGTCCGCAACCGGTCCAGCAGACGCCGGGCATCGCCGCTCTCGCTGCCATAGCCCAGGGGCGACAGGCCCACGCCCCACTGGATGCCCGCGGCGCGGCAGGTCTGTCCCAGCGCCGTCAGGGACTGCAACAAGGTCTCCGGCAGCGGCTCGCGCCAGGCCCGGCGCAGTGCCGCGTCGGCCTTGGGGGCATACAGGTAGCACTGGTAACCGGCCGCGGCGAGAAAGCTGGCGTAATCGCCGCGCTCCCGCCAGGACCAGCTACGACCGTAAAACCCTTCGATAACCCCCAGCCAGAAGCCTGTCACGGAATCAACCGCGCACATACCGGTGGCTGTAGGGCGCCTTGTTCAGCACCTCCAGCGAATGCGGCTTGCCGCGCACCAGTGCAAACAGGGGCGCCTCGCTTTTCAGCGCGGCGTCGGCGACATAGCCCATGGCCACAGGGCCCTCCAGGCTCGGGCCGAAGCCGCCGCTGGTCACCCGCCCCCGGGTTTCGCCCTCGGCATCGACGATGACACTGCCCTCCCGCACCGGCGCGCGGCCGGCGGGTCGCAGCATCACCCGGCGCTCGGCACAGCCTGCGGTTAAAGCCGCCTGGATGGCGGCCGCACCCGGGTAGCCGCCGGCGCGCTCGCCACCTTCCCGGCGCGCCCTGGACACTGCCCAATACAGGCCGGCACACACGGGGTTGGTATCAACACCGATATCGTGACCGTAGAGGCACAGGCCGGCCTCCAGGCGCAGGGAGTCCCGGGCACCCAGACCGACCATCGCCACCTCAGGCTCCTTCAGCAACAGGCGTGCAATGGCCGGCGCCGCGCTGGCCGGC
>JAVEVZ010000122.1:0-8609 GCA_034004805.1 Spongiibacteraceae bacterium
GTCATCACAATGATGCACACCAATGGCGACGGGATAAGCCTGCCGATCCTGGGGATGGAGGGGAACAGATAGATAATGCCGAGCCCGGCAGCGGTCATGGCGTAGACATGCCAGGTGACATTGGTCAGCTCGGGCAACTGGGCCATAAAGATCAGGATCGCCAGCGCATTGACGAAGCCGGTCACCACCGAGCGCGAGACGAAGCGCATCAGCGAGCCGAGCTTCAGGTAGCCGGCGCCGATCTGCAGCACGCCACCCAGCAGCGTGGCCGCCCGCAGGTACTCGCGGCCGAGGTCCTTGACCAAGGTCACCCACAGCAGCGCCAAGGCGCCGGTCGCGGCTGAAATCATGCCCGGGCGCCCACCGACAAAGGCGATCACCACGGCGATACAGAAAGAGGCGTACAGGCCGACCTTGGGGTCAACTCCGGCGATGATGGAGAAGGCAATGGCTTCGGGGATCAGCGCCAGCGCGACCACGGTGCCGGCGAGAACATCGCCGCGAATATTGAACAGCCAGGTTTGTTTAAACGAGTGGAGCATTGGAATTTCCAGGGCGATGGACCATGCAGCACCGCATGGCGCAGGCCGCGCGGAGCGGGTCGATACGGGTCAAATTGTCGGACGCAGGGGAGCGGTGGCGAATGGCTGAACCGAATGCATATCAGAACAACACCGCAGATAAACAAGTTGCCCCGGCTGCTGTGAAGCGCCGGGGGCCAGGGCGATGCAGCAGCTCGCGTAGGCCTCACATATGCTTTGCAACGTAAGCGCAGAGTCCTATCCATACGTCCGTGTCCATGAGCGTGTGCGCATAAGCCTCCGCCCAGAACCCCGCGCTTCACGCAACGCAAGCAGCGCGCCACAGTACAGGAACAGCGCGTCTTCTGCGAGTCCGTGGCGGCTCCACAGCCTTTATTCAGCGCTGTCCTGAAGGCGAGCTTGGTGATCTGGTTGCGGAGGATCGTTCCAGCGCTCCGTGCGCGCTTGCGGGTGGTATAACACCGCTGGATAATCACTGGCATTTTTGAGAATCAGCAGATAACAGGATAGATAAATGTATTTAGGCTTCAGCTCGATGAATACCACCATTGACCCCAATCCCGGGGTCCTGGCCAAAACGCTGGAGGAGGCCGGATTCGAGTCCCTGTGGTATGGCGAGCACAGCCATATTCCCATGTCGCGTGCCACGGCTTATCCGCCGGGCGGTGAGTTGCCGGACCCCTACAAGAAAATGATGGACCCCTACATATCCCTGATGACAGCGGCGGCAGCCACGACCCGGCTGAAGCTGGGCACGGGCATTGCGCTGCTTCTGGAGCGCGATCTTTTTGCCCAGGCCAAGACCATAAGCACCCTGGACCGCATGAGTAACGGCCGCGTTGTTATCGGCTGCGGGGTGGGTTGGAACAAGGAAGAGTTCGAAAATGTCTCGCGTCTCCCCTGGAACCGCCGTTATCTCGCGCTCAAGGAGACAGTAGCTGCAACCCGGACGTTGTTTACTGAGCCCGCGCCGGAGTTCCACGGCGAGCTGATCGACTTCGACCCGGTGTGGTTCGAGCCAAAACCCTTGCAGGAAGGCGGCCCCCGGTTCCTGTTTGGCGCCATGGGGCCGCTGGGCATGAAGCACGCAGCCCAGTGGGCGGACGGGTGGATGCCGGTTGACGTTGTCATGCAGGATGTGGCGGCCGAGGTGGCGGCGTTCCGCAAGCTGGTCTCCGAGCAGGGCCGCAACCCGGACGATGTGGAAATCACCATGGTCGCGATGGGTGAAATAACCGCGGATTTGTTGAAGCGCTATCGCGACCTCGGTATCCACCGCGTCAATGTGGGGGTAGGCGTCGACAACTGGGACCGGCCGGAGGTAATCCCGTCATTGATCGAAATGTGCGGAAAGATTGCCAAGGATTTGTAGGCGGGCTTGTATGGGGTCAAAAATAGTTTTTGTCGAACGCAGTACTTCTTCCGAGCTTCCCTGACGCTACCTGGCACCGATGACTCAGGACCGGAGAGATCCGGTCTTGAGTGAACGGCCTCTTCTTGTTGATCACCGTCTTCCAGAACCTGGACGTGACCAGGAGACCGCGGGGCTTGGAAAGTGGCTGTCGCCGGCAGTGGGGGGAGCCGGGCGACACGAGTCGCGGCCCGGAAAGTTGAACCGGGGCGCGTTCGCGCGTGGCGGGGACTGCCTCCGGCCGCGTCTGGCGTTAACATGGCGGATTGGTTCAGGGCCACCGCCGAATCTGCATCTGTCACCGCGCCTGTATGGTGGCTTGTTGCAGCAACAAAGTAAGGAAGTCACATGTCAGTTACGTTGTTCAGCCCGGTCGCACTGGGCGCCATTGCGTTGAAAAACCGGATAGTCATGGCGCCTATGACCCGGGCCCGCTCCCCGGAGAACATTCCCACGCCGTCCAATGCGACCTACTACGCCCAGCGCGCCAGTGCCGGGATGATCCTGACTGAGGCCACTCAGGTGTCCCGCCAGGGTACCGGGACCCTCGCCACACCGGGCATCTACACCGAGGAGCAGATCGCCGGCTGGCGGCGCGTGACCGATGCCGTGCACGCCGCGGGCGGGCGGATCGTCTGCCAACTCTGGCACTCCGGGCGAGTATCCCACACCTGCTTCCAGGAAAACGGCCAGGCGCCGGTGTCCAGCTCCGCGGTCCGCGGCGATATCCGCACTTTTACCCCGGAAGGGTTTACCCCCACCTCTGAGCCCCGGGCCCTGGCGCTGGATGAAATCCCGGGTGTGGTAGACCAGTTCCGCCAGAGCGCGCTGAATGCCATCGCCGCGGGCTTTGACGGTGTCGAACTGCACGCCGCTAACGGCTACCTGATCGACCAGTTTCTGCGCGACGGCGTCAACCGGCGCACCGATGCCTACGGTGGCTCGGTGGAAAACCGTTGCCGCTTTCTGCTGGAAGTGACCGACGCGGTAATTGATGCGGTGGGCGCCGAACGCACCGGGGTACGCCTGGCACCGTTCTCCAGCGTCTGGGACTGCCACGACAGCAACCCCCGCCCGCTGTACCTGCACGCGGTGGCCGAACTGGATCGCCGCGACCTGGCCTTCCTGGAAATCGTCGAGCAGATCAACGAGTCCGACGTGTCCAAGAGCCAGGCGGCCGCAGTGGCGGACTTCGGCATTGATGACCTGCGGGCGGTCTACCGGGGTGCAATGGTGCTCAACGGCGACTACGACGCCCAGCGTGCCGAGAAGGTAGTGGCTGCCGGCGGTGCGGCGGCGATTTCCATCGGTCGCCCCTATATCTGCAACCCGGACCTGGCGGAGCGCTTCGCGGCGGGAGCCGAGCTGACCCCCATGGGGGACCCCTCGGTCATCTACGGCGGCGGCGACGCTGGCTATATCGATTTCCCGACCATGGGCCAGTAGCGGCAGCGGGGGAGATTCCGTGCTGGTGCCTGCAGGCAGGGAAACCGCCTGCAGGTTGCACGCGGCCTGCGTCAGCGAAAGGCGGGAATAACTTCGCGGCCGAACAGCCGGATCATGCCCGCCAGCTCCTCGAAGGAACCCATCGTGGTGGTGTAGCCGCTGCCGTGAAGGCCGGCGGCGAACGAGGCATGCAGGTGGTCGCAACCGGTCTGCGTGCGGTAGTGCCGGATCTGGTCGATAACGCGATCGGGGGTGCCCCACAGCAGGCGGTCCCGGGCGATCTCCTGCGGCGTGACGTCCTCCCCCGCATCGATCCGGGCGAACAGCGCCTTCTCGGTGTCGTCTTCCGCCGCCTCGCGCCAGTGCTGCATCAGCCCCTGCACGTAGGCGGGCAGCACCTCCCGCTCAATCTGCTGCTGATCGGTGCCGATCCAGGTGTAGCGCCGCAGAATCCAGTCCGGGCGGCGCTGCTGCCGGGCGCAACGCTGGCGGTAGAGCGCGAGACAGGAGAGTGCCTTGGCCAGCGACTGTACCGGCCCGCACAACCAGGCGTCCCCCAGGCGCGCGGCGCGGTCGACGGCCGCGTCCGCCACCCCTGCTACCCATAGCGGCGGATGTGGCTTTTGCACCGGGCGCGGGTACACGGTAAGTTCCGGAAAACGGTGGAAGCGACCGTCGAAGGCGACATTCTCCCGCGTCCAAACCAGACGCAGAATCTGCAGCGCCTCCTCCATGCGCGCGCCGCGCTGGCGAAAATCTGACCCCAGCACCTCGTATTCCAGCGGCCACCAGCCGGAACCCACCCCCAGCGAGACCCGCCCGCCGGACAGCTCGTCGATCATCGCCACCTGCTCGGCCACGCGCACCGGGTGGTGCACCGGCAACTGGAAGATGCCGGTTCCCACCCGCAGGGTCTCGGTGCGCGCCGCGACCGCGGCGAGGAATGTGAGCGGATCACTGAGATAGCCCGGCTGGAAGTGATGGTGGCCAGTGGTTGCGGTATCGAAGCCCGCCTCCTCGGCGATACGCGCCAGCTCGAAGGTCCGGGCATAAGGGTCATGGGCGCCGGGATCGCGCAGGACCGGCAGGGAGAGTGAGAATCGCACGCCCGAATAACCTCCTGAATGTCGGCCCTCGCGCCCGCCGCTAGCGGAAAGCGCGAAGCATCAATGGTGTACACCGGCAGTTTCGCGTCATCGACTTATGTTGATAAAGCCCGCCGCTGAATCGTTGGCGGCCACCTGCACATCATATCGGGACAGGCTCGCGGCTTTAGAAGAACACCACGTCAAGAATGAATACGGGCTGGAAATGCAGAGTGAAGCGCAGGGCAAGTACACGGCACCGCAGGCGCAGGGAACCGGATTAACTCGGGTCGGTTTTACTTACGGTATAACGTAGCTCAACCATGCCGGATCCCATCTGGTGGACAGACTTCAGCTGCAGGGCTGGGCTTAACACGCGGCGCGGGAAAAGGGGCTTGCCCCTGCCCAGGGTGGCCGAACCGATTTGTATAATCAGTTCGTCCAGCAGGCCGGCATCATGGAACTGGCCCGCCAGATCGCCACCGCCGACTATCCAGATATTTTTATCCCTGGCGGCGGCGCGCATGTCGGCGTGGGCGTGCCGCACATCCCCGCTGACAAAATGGATGTCCGCCCCGTCAATAGCTGGAAGCCGGCGGCTTGAGAATATCCAAGCGGGTTGTTCATAAGGCCACGGCGAACCCGTCTCATCGGCGACCTTGTCCGCGTAGCGTATGAGCCATTCGTAGGTTGCCGAGCCCATGGCCAGGGCGCCGACCTCCGCGATGAACTCCGGGTAGCTGGAACTTTCCAGGTCTCCGAGGGGGAAAAGCCAGTCAAGCGAATCGTCCTCTGTCGCGAGGAAGCCATCGAGGCTCGTGGCGGTGTAGTACTGGGTTTTCATGGTTTGCCTGTTCTATTGCAGCACTGTTGTTATCACTGTCATTACCACTACGGCCTTCAACCCGCTTCGGGGCTCAGCCTTCGTTGGGCGAGGTGCCAGCTCCGTTGTCTTCCGGCAAGCCGGGAAGGCCATCGATGCTCCGCTCATTTCGGGTCCGCTGATACTGCCTGAGGCCTTCGGTGCCCTTTGACTCCGCCCACTTTACCAGCGTGTCCCGCTCCTCCACGAAGTCGTATCGGGGCACCGCAAAACCACAGGAATCTGAAATGCGCGTAAGACTGGCCCGCACAATGCCTCGTATGCCGGGGAGTTCGGGAAACAGGCCGATAACCTCCGCAAAGGCGGGTGAGCCAGGTCTGTGATACGCACCCGCGCCATGCATCCGCATTATCCTGGGTGGCCCGGAAAAAGCGCAAAACATAAACACGATACGCCGGTTCTCTGCGAGATGCGCAGCCGTCTCAATGCCACTTCCCGTCAGATCCAGATAGGCGACTTCCGTAGGCCCAATGATACGAAACGTGTCCATGCCCTTGGGCGAACAGTTGATCAGGCCGTCGGCTGAGAGGGGAGCAGTAGCCACAAAAAACAGGCGCTGCTGCGCCACCCAGTCCTGGATCTCAGAAGTTACTGCGTCAAAGCACTTCCCCATAAGTTACCTCTGTCAGTGCCCTGTGCTGCAACCACGATTATGCGCCGCAGGGGCGTTCCGGGAGCGCAGGACGATACGCCAATGCCCCGCGTACATATGCGCAAAAAAAAAATCCGCCAGACGCATGCGAGGGACCAGGGGCTTTAAGCAGGGCCTCTACCGCAACCGGCCGCGGGCGTCAGCCGTCCATTCAATGCAAGTCGCTTGGTAGCCACTGGTGAGCGAATTGGCGTCAGAAAAATAGCCTATCCCGCTGTTCAGGTAAATCATGCTGCTGCCAAAAGATAACGCGCCAGGCGGATCGGGGGGCATTAGACTCATCGCCAGCCAGAGTCGGCGCCAGCGACGAGCCGTTTTGGGTTACCCAGTCCCGCAGGATAGCGCTCAGGATCAGGATCAGGATCAGGATCAGGGTCGGGGTCAGGAGAGGGCGAGGAGACAGGTACCCGCCTCCTCGGAAAAACTCAGCCTTTGTGCTTTCTGGCGATTCCGGCCAAACCGAGCAAGCCCGAACCAAACAGCCATAACGCAGCAGGCACAGGAACCTCAGACACGTAGCGACTGAAGTGGCAGGTGTGACATTGGAACTCAATCAGATTAAAAATGTCGTTACCGTCAAAGTCGACACCGAGCACCAGAAAGCCAATCATCAGGTAGTCAATCGTGTAATGCCCCGGGTCAGCAGGTCCATTTGTTGGTGCAGCGCTGTAAAGCAGAATATCGACGCCGTCGCCGCCAGGCTGAATATCCAGGCTGGTCATATTGAACCAGGCGCTTGGGTTGGATGGATTGGTTTCAGTGGTGTATTGCCCACCACCGGGAAGGTCCACGCAATGATTCCTGCTGCCGATAATACGGGCACATCGAGGACCGTAGACCGGCATCGCGTTGGTGTAGTCTGCAAAAAGTGAGTAGCTGTACGAATTTGAGATAGGCCACGGCATCCCCCGCGTAGGAATTAGCGATTCGGGAAGCTCCTTCAGCGGGTCCGGACTCGTGGTATCAAAGGTCAGCGGGTCAGAAGCCGGATCAAGGGACAGCGTGACCCAGACCTCTATCGTATCGGTTGGTCCAACCGTATCGTATGGGTTAGTGAAAGTAATAATCGGGATTACTGCGGCGCTGGCGATGCTGCTGCCCAGCAACAGAAGGGCAGCGAAAAGCGGAAGCAGGCTGTATTGCATGACTGAACGCTCCATATCTACACGCTTAATGGTTATTTGATGACGGATGATGTGCTGGCCCTAACCGCCCGACAAAAAGCCGGCCGACTAGCAGCCGTGCTCTGTGTTGACCTCACTTTCTGTGTCGTTTCGCGGAGCCAGCAAGTCCCAGTAGGGCGGAGCCAAACAACCATACCGCGGCCGGGACGGGCACTTCCGACACCGTACGGACGAAACTACAAGTGTCACAGCGGAAATCTATAAGAGCGAAGATCTCAGTGCCGTGTTCGTCCAGGCCAAAGACCACGAAGCCAATCATCAGGCTATCGAGAGCGTAGTGGCCCGGGGCGGTCACGCCATTCGTGGGTGTCAGCTGGTAGAGCAAGATATCCAGTCCTGGTTCACCGGGGGCCAAGTTCAGGGTCTGCGTGTTGAACCAGGTGATAGGGTCGTGGTTGAAAGCATTCCTGTAGTAGGGCGCGTCTTGCTGGTCGTGACTAACGCAGTAATTATTTCCGACGCTACTGGAGCAGTTAGTGTAGAAGGCCGGAACCGTTTTGGTGTAGCTCGCAAAGGGTGCGAAGGTGACTGCATCGAAAACATCCCATGGCAAACCTTCGGTTGGGACCATTGAGCTCGGCAGACCTTTTAGCGGGTCCGGGCTGTTAGCGTCGAAGGTAAGCGGGTCTGAAGTAGGGTCAAGGGTGAGCGTGACCCAGACCTCTATTGTGTCGGTTGGTCCAACAGTGCCGTTTGGCGTGGTGAAGGTGACTGTTGGAATGACAGCGGCGCTGACGATGGGGCTGCAAATAAGCAAAACGGCACCCAGTGCCGGAAGCAAGTGATGGCGCATGAGGGGGGCTCTCCAGATCCATTTTTTTAAAGTTATTTGACTGCGCAGATTAACCCGCCCCAACCAACTAGCGGCCGCGCCTTCTGTCGTTACATTGCCCAGCAAGAACGGTGCCGTTGCTCCTATTTTTCGTAGGCCATTGACCTAAAAGAGGTTTTATATAAATGATTCGCCAGGAAAATTGCTGATGTAAGAAATACCAACAGATTTTCCGAAGGATAACCGTCAGTTCATGAATGATCAGAAAGATTTCCAGAGGGGCAGGTTGGCTATTACTTTGTATGCTACTGGATATAGAGTGCGAAGCTAAAGTAGACAACTGGCTGAACCGCCCCGGGTTTTGAGGAGGCTCCAGCATCTGAGAGAATGGAGCAATGAACAAATCAAGCAAATTTTCCCCTGAAGTTAGAGAGCGTGCGGTGCGGCTGGTGCAGGAGCATCGTGGAGAGTACCCGTCGCTGTGGGCAGCCGTGGAGTCGATTGCACCCAAGATTGGCTGCGTGCCACAGACGTTGTTGGAATGGGTCAAGCGTGCCGAGGTTGATGCCGGTGACCGACCCGGCACGACCACATCCGAGGCGCAACGCATGAAGGCTCTAGAACGCGAGAACAA
>JAVEVZ010000123.1:0-8587 GCA_034004805.1 Spongiibacteraceae bacterium
CGGGTGTTTTCCGCCGGCGAGGGCAGCGCGGCACAACGGGAGAAGCGCAATTACGATCCGGGATAGGTTGGCAGCCCAGCAAATGGTGTCCGGTGCAGACCTGGATGCCAACCTCGATAGCGCGGCGCGCCTGCTGCGCCGCGCAGCGCGGGACGGCGCGGAGCTGGCGGTGCTGCCGGAGATGTTCGCGTTGTTTGGCGTGCCGCCCGCGACACAGACCGCCCTGGGCCGGGCCGAGCGGGACCCGGAGGGGCGGGTCCGCCGGTTTCTGCACGACCAGGCCCGCGCGCTGGGCCTGTGGCTGGTGGGCGGCACCCTGCCCATCGCGGCACCGCAGGCCGCCGGGCGCAGCCACGCCGCCTGCCTGGTGGTGGACCCCGCCGGACAGCTGCGCGGGCGCTACGACAAGCTCCATCTGTTCGATGTGGAAGTGGCCGACGGCCAGGGCCAGTACCGGGAGAGTGACACCTTCGCGGCGGGCGACCTGCCCGCCGCCGGCCCCGCGACCGTGAATACCCCGCTGGGCCGGCTCGGCCTGGCGGTGTGCTACGACATCCGGTTCCCCGAGCTGTTCGGCGCGCTGGCGCGCCGCGGCGCCGACCTGTACGCAGTGCCCGCCGCCTTTACCCGCGTCACCGGCAACGCACACTGGCTGCCCCTGCTGCGCGCCCGCGCCATCGAAACCCAGAGCCTGGTGATCGGCGCCAACCAGGGCGGCATCCACAGCACCACCCGCCAGACCTCGGGCGGCTCGGTGATCATCGACGCCTGGGGCCGGGTACTGGCCGAAGCCGGCTACGGCGAAACCTGTCTGGTGGCAACAGTGGATATGGGTGAGCAGCGCCAGATACGCCGCCGAATGCCGGTGGCGGCGCACAGGCGAGAGAGTCTGACGTCGGACGCTAGACGCTAGACGCTAGACGCTAGACGGAAGACGGAAGACGGAAGACGGAAGACGGAAGACGGAAGACGCAGGACGGAAGACGGAAGACGCAGGACGGAAGACGCAAGACGGAAGACGCAAGACGGAAGACGCAAGACGGAAGACGCAAGACGGAAGACGCAACAGCGGGGGACACTGGATACAGTGCAGGGCCGCAGCGTCCAGCGTCCGACGTCAGACGTCCGACATTTCCCTCAAATACCGAAACACTTTCCTCGCTGCTGCGGGCGGTTTGTTGGCTTTGCGCTCGCGCTCCGCCTGCAGAAACAGCTGGCGCAGGTGCTGGCGGTCGGCATCCGGAAATTCGGCGACCAGGGTTTCGATGCCGGCCAGGCCCTGGGCCAGGGCGTTATCGCGCAGCCGCTCCAGGCGCTGGAAGGCGTGGTTGCGCTGTTGCTGGCCGGTATCCAGTTCCTCGACGGCGCGCTGGATGGGCTCCGCGTCCAGCTGTCGCATCAACTTGCCGATGTACTGTAGATGGCGCCTGCGGGCGCTGTTGCTTTTTATCTGCCGGGTCTCACGCAGCGCTTCGGCGAGCCGTGGGTCCAGGGGCACGGTGGCCAGTTCTCCCGGGGTCAGGTGCAGCAGGCGTTCGCCCAGGTCCTGCAGCGCGGTCATCTCGCGCTTGAGGGCGGACTTGCTGGGGCGGTCGTCGAGGTCGTCGTCGTGCCTGTCGTCATGGTTGTCGTTCATAGCAGAAATACCGTGGCCAGCCCCAGAAATGTCGAAAAGCCCACCACGTCGGTGATGGTAATCAGCGCCATATTGCCCGCCAGCGCGGGGTCGATGCGCAGCGCCTTCAGTAGCAGCGGTATCGCCGCGCCGGCGGTGGCGGCGCACATCAGATTGATCATCATGGCGGCGGCGATAATGGCGCTGATGCGCCAGTCGCCAAACCAGAGGCCGGCGGCGGTGGCGACCAGCCCCGCGAATATCGCGCCGTTGCAGAGGCCGACGATGGCTTCGCGGCGCAGCACCCAGCGGGTGCTGTCCTTGGACAGATGCCCCAGCGCCATGGCGCGGATCACCAGGGTCAGGGTCTGGGAGCCGGACACGCCGCCCATATTGGCGACGATGGGCATCAGCACCGCCAGCGCCACGATCTGGTCGATGGCGTCCTCGAACAGGCTGATCACCGAGGCGGCCAGGAACGAGGTCAGCAGCGTCACCGCCAGCCACGGCGCCCGCGACCGCACCGAACGCAGCACCGGGGCGTAGGTGTCCTCCTCGTCGAGGCCGGCCATGCTCATCAGCGAGTGCTCGGCCTCCTCGCGGATGACGTCGACCACGTCGTCGATGGTGATGCGGCCCAACAGCTTGCCCTGCTCGTCCACCACCGGCGCGCTGACCCAGTCCTGGCGCTGGAACAGGTTGGCCACCTCGATGTCCGTCATGTCGGCGGGAATGGCGGTGAAATCGGTGGACATGATCTCGCGCACGGTCAGCGACAGGTCCGCCAGCAGCAGCTTGCGCAGGGGCAGCAGGCCCACCAGTTCTTCCTTGCGGTTGACCACAAACAGGTTGTCGGTCATCTCCGGCAGCTCGCTGTGACGGCGCAGATAGCGCATCACCACGTCGACGGAAATATTGGGCCGCACCGAGATGGTGTCGGTGTTCATCAGGCCGCCGGCGGTGTCCTCCGGGTAGGACAGCACGCGCTCGACCCGCTGCCGGTCCTGCTGGTCCATATTGGCCAGCACTTCGCGGGTGACGGTGTCCGGCAGCTGCTGCAGCATGTCGGCGATGTCGTCGGTGTCCAGACCGTCCATCATCGTCGCGAGTTCTTCGCTGCTGAACTGCTTGAGGAAGTCCGTGAGCACATCGTCGGCGAGGTACTGCAGGACTTCCCCCTCGTCCTCGCTGTCGATCAGCTGCCACAGCACCGTGCGCGGCCCGGGGGGCAGGGATTCGATCAGGTGGGCGATATCCGCCGGGGGCAGGCTGCCCAGCATGCGCTTGACCTGCACGTAGGTGCCGCTGGTCAGCGCTTGATTGAGCTGCTCAATGCGGTCGACGGGCTTGTCAGCGCTCTGGGCCATGCGCGGGCTTCCTGGAGTCGGGGCGGTGGGAGAAATGGCGGCCAATTATCCGGGAAGGCGCCAGTGGGGACAACGGAAGTCTGTCGGGCAGGCGCGGCAAGCCGCAGCAGTCCGCATCCCCCTATCGCGGCGCAGCGCGGCTTCTGTTGGTCTATTCGAGCTGGTCTACTCAGGTTCGTCGAAGCGGTTGTTGATCAGTGCGCAGACGGCATCGTGGGCGGCCTGCTCGTCTTCGCCGTCGAATACCCAGCACAGCTCCGTGCCCTTGCCGGCGGCCAGCATCATCACCGCCATGATGCTCTTGCCGTTGACCATCCGGTCGCCATGCCCCAGGCTCACGGTGCAGTTGAAGGCCGTGGTGGTGGTGACCAGCTTGGCCGCCGCCCGGGCATGCAGGCCCAGCTTGTTGATGATGGTCAGTCGCGCTTCAATCATGAATGGAGGCCGGCTGTGGGCTGGGTGGCTGGCTTACGACAGCTCCCGGTGCCGTATTTGTATATTCTGGTAATCGGTGGCCAGAAAACGTCCCAGACGCTCCGCCATGTACACCGAGCGATGCTGGCCACCGGTGCAGCCTATGGCCACGGTAATGTAGCTGCGGTGCTGGCGCGCGAAGCGCGGCAGCCATTTGCTGAGGTAGGCGCTCAGATCCTCGAACATCTCCGCGACTTCGGTCTCACCCTCCAGAAAATCGACCACCGGCTGGTCGCGTCCGGTGAGGGTGCGCAGGTTCGGGTCCCAGTGAGGATTCGGCAGCATGCGCAGATCAAACACCAGGTCGGCGTCCACCGGCACGCCGCGCTTGAAGCCGAATGACATTATCTGCAACGACAGCCCGCTGCTCTGGCGCCCCACCAGGCGCTCCTTGATGGTGCCGCGCAGCTCGTGGACGTTCATGGCGCTGGTGTCCAGCGTGAGCTGGGCGAGCGCCGCGATCGGCTCCAGCAGTTCGCGCTCGCGCCGGATGGCCTCGGCCAGCGCGGTGTGTGCGTCGGACAGCGGGTGGCGGCGCCGGGTTTCGCTGAAGCGCTTGATCAGGGTGGCGTCGTCGGCGTCCAGGTACACGACTTCGGTGTCTATGCCCTCCGGCGTGTCGCGCAGCAGGCCGCTGAAGCGCTTGAGATCCTGACCCGCGTTGCGCGCGTCGATGCAGATGGCGACCTTGCGGTAGTTGCTGATCGAACCGTTGCGCAGTTGCTCCATCAGTGCCGGCAGCAGCGATACCGGCAGATTGTCGATGCAGTAGTAGCCCTCGTCTTCGAGCAGGTCCAGGGCGGAACTCTTGCCGGACCCGGAGCGACCGCTGATGATCACCAGTTGCATGGTTACACTCCCCGATGTGGGCGCGTTCAAGTCGGATAACTGACGGCGGCCCGGTACAGCGCGTCGCTGTCGGTCGCCTGCCGCAGCTGGTCGACAAATGCGGGCTGGCTGAATAATTCGGCGAGACCCGCCAGCGTTTTCAGGTGTTCGTCCGTAGCGTCTTCCGGCACCACCAGCACGAACAGTATGTCCACCGGCCGATCGTCGATGGCCTCGAAGTCGATGGGCTCGGCGAGGGTGATCAGGCTGCCCACAACCTGCTGGATGCTTTTGAGCCGGCAGTGGGGGATGGCGATGCCTTCGCCCAGCCCGGTGCTGCCCAGCCGCTCGCGGTTGACAAGATTCGCAAACAGCTCGTCGCTTTTGACGCCGGGCAGGCTTTCGGCGATGAAGCTCGCGGCGTTTTCCAGCACGCGTTTCTTGCTGCTGGCGAGCGCACCGCAGAGGGTGCGCTCGGGGCTGAGTATTGTTGACAACAACATGGCTGTTCAGCGGCCCAGGGTCTTTTCCTTGTGCTTGATCAGCTGTCGATCAAGCTTGTCCGCGAGGCTGTCGATAGCGGCGTACATATCCTGGTCTTCGCAGGCGGCAACCAGGTCGGCGCCGGACACATGGACGATGGCGTCGGCCTTCTGGATAAGCTTGTCGACGGTCAGGGTGACGACTGCGCTGGTGATGTTGTCAAAGTGGCGCTCCAGCTTGGAGAGCTTGGTGTTGACGTAATCCCGCAGTGCCGGAGTCACTTCGACGTGGTGGCCACTGACAGTAATCTGCATAGCTCGCTCCTTACTTGCTCGGTTGCTTGGTTACTTGCTCTTGACTGCCTTCGCGGTGCGGGTTTCGCTCCGCGACTTTCAGGCCTGCCTGCGGCCCGCGTGCCTCTCAGGTTGGACGGCGACCGGGCCGTCAGACCAATCGTTTGCGCTCATTGGATGGCGGTATCATCATGGCCTCACGATACTTCGCAATCGTGCGCCGTGCCACCTGTATACCCTGTTCGGCGAGCAGGCTGGTGATTTTGCTGTCACTCAGGGGCTTGCGCGGATTCTCCGCGGCAATCAGCTTCTTGATCAGTGCACGGATCGCAATCGACGAGCACTCGCCGCCCGAATCGGTGCTCACGTGGCTGGAAAAGAAGTACTTCAGCTCAAAAATCCCCCGCGGCGTGTGCATGTACTTCTGGGTCGTGACCCGCGAGATGGTCGATTCGTGCATCTCCACCGCCTCGGCGATATCGTGAAGAATCAGCGGTTTCATGGCCTCTTCGCCGTACTCAAAGAACCCGCGCTGGAACTCCACAATCTTGCTGGCGACTTTCAGCAGGGTTTCATTGCGGCTCTGCAGGCTTTTCAGAAACCAGCGCGCCTCCTGCAGGTTGTCGCGCAGATAGGCATTGTCGCTGGAGCTGTCGGCGCGCCGCACCAGTGACGCATAACCGCTGTTGATACGCAGTTTGGGTGCGATATCCGGATTGAGTTCCACCACCCAGCGGCCCCGGGTTTTCTGGACGAAGACGTCGGGCACGATATATTCGGCGGTATTGGCGGAAATCAGGTCGCCGGGGCTGGGATTGAGCGTCTGGATCAGCGCTAGCGCTTCCTTCAGGTCGGGTTCGCGCAGGCGCATCCGGCGCATCAACTGCGCGTAGTCGCGGTTGCCGAGCAGTGCGATATGGCGCTCCACGATCAGGCGCGCTTCCCGCAGCCAGGGAGTGTCGTCGGACAGCTGGCCCAGCTGGATGAGAAGGCACTCCTGCAGGTCGCGGCCACCCACCCCGGGCGGGTCGAACTGCTGTACGCGGTGCAGTACCGCCACCACCTCGTCCAGCTCGATATCCAGCGTCGAAGCCGCGTGCAGGCCCTCCAGTATCTCCTCGGGCTGCAGGGTCAGGCGACCGTGGTCGTCGATGGCGTCGACAATGGCCAGGGCGATCACGCGGTCGGTATCCGACATCCGGGTCAGGTTGAGCTGCCACAGCAGGTGATCCTGCAGGGTTTCATCGGCGCTGTTGCGGGATTCGAAATCGAAGTCGCCGTCCTCGCCGGAACCGCCACCAGGGGCGCTGGAGGAGTACGAGTCCTCTTCCCAGCGGGTATCCACCGGCACTTCGTCGGGGGTGTCCTGGGGCCATTGCAGGTCGGCGTCGGCGTCGTGGCCGCGGTCGGCGTTGAGGTCCACTGCCTCGTAGCCATCGATGTCGGCGGTTTCAGTGCGGTCGGCGCCGCGTTCGAGTTCGGTGTTCTGGGGCGGCTCGTCGTCCTCGCTGACCTCCAGCATGGGGTTGCTTTCCAGCGCCTGCTGGATTTCCTGCTGGAGATCAAGGGTAGAGAGCTGTAGCAGCTTGATGGCCTGCTGCAGCTGCGGCGTCATGGTCAGCTGCTGGCCAAGTTTGAGTTGTAAGGACTGTTTCATGCCGCCAGACGGGACTCCGCAACAACGATACCAACCGCCTGTAGGCACCCGGCCCGGGGATTGGAAACTGGCTTCAGTGTAGTAGCGGCAAATTTATCCTGCAATCCCCGTACCGATTTTGGGGCTTTATAGCCGGAATTGGTGGCCGAGGTAGATTTCGCGAACTTTTTTGTTGGCCAGTATGGTCTCGGCGTCGCCCTCGGCAATGATGTGACCTTCGCCGACTATGTAGGCTTTTTCGCAGATATCGAGGGTTTCGCGCACGTTGTGATCGGTGATCAGTACCCCGATCCCCTTGTTGCACAGATGGTTGACGATCTGCTTGATATCGTTGACCGAAATCGGATCGACGCCGGCAAAGGGTTCGTCCAGCAGAATAAAACCCGGGTCAGTCGCCAGGGCGCGGGCGATTTCGACGCGCCGCCGCTCGCCCCCCGACAGCGCTCTACCCAGGCTGTCGCGGATATGGGTGATGTGGAACTCCTGCAGCAACTCCTCCAGGCGCGCGCGGCGCTGCTTGCGGTTCAGGTCGCGGCGGGTTTCGAGGATGGCCAGCACATTGTCCGCCACGCTGAGCTTGCGAAATACCGAGGCTTCCTGGGGCAGATAGCCCAGCCCGTGGCGGGCGCGGGCGTGCAGGGGCATGCCGGTGATATCCCGGTCGTCGAGCAGGATCCGGCCGCGGTCGGCGCCGATGATGCCGACGATCATGTAGAAGCAGGTGGTCTTGCCGGCGCCGTTGGGGCCCAGCAGACCCACGATCTCGCCACTGCGCACCGTCAGGGAGACGTCGTCGACCACATTGCGGCCCCGGTAGGCCTTGGCCAGGTGCTCGGCCCGCAGGGTGCGGCTCATGGCTGCGCCTCGGCGGGGGCGGCGCCGGGCGCCGGCCGGGCTTCTGCGTCGGGTTCCGCTGACAGCTCCGGTTTCGCGGGCGCTTCGGGTTCCGCCGCTGCAGGCCGGTCCTGAGGCTGCAGCACCATGCGCACCCGATCGTCGCCCTGGCCGCTGCTGTCGGCGCGCACGGTCTGGGTTTCCAGCTGGTATTCAATCCGCTGGCCCTGCACTTCGGAGCCCTCCTGGCGCACCGAGGCCTGGTTGGTCAGCACGATCAACGCATCGCTGAGGTTGTAATCGATGGTCTGGGCGGCGGCGTGCACCGGGGGTTGCTCGGGCTCGGGCTGCTGCTGGAACTGGGCGGGGGAGCCGCTGGCCACGATGCGCTGGACCTGCTTGCCCTGGCTGGTCACCACCACTTTGTCGGCCTGTATGCGCAGGCTGCCCTGGTTGATCACCACATTCCCCAGGTAGGTCACCAGTTCGGCCTTGCGCACGGCGCGATCGGCATCGACTTCGATGGGTTGTTCGCTGTCGGCGGGCAGTGCCAGCGCCGCGCCGCTGAGCACGCCACAGGCGGCACCGCCAAAAACCAGAGTCAACAGCACGGTGTTAATCGAGTTCATAGCGCCCCCGGACATTGCTCAATAACACGATGCGATCCTCGTTGAGATAGCCCTCCATGCCCCGCGCCAGGGTCACGCCCTGGGGCGTGGTGAGGGTGACGGCACTGTCGGTTTCGGCGTATTCGCGGCGCGGGTAAAGCCACAGGCGCGCGGCGCGCAGTTCGGTGGCGCCGGTATTGTCAACGATGCGCACATCGCCTATCAGCTCGATACGGCTGTTGTTGGCTTCACTGCGGCCGGCGTTGGCGGTGGTGATCCAGCTCTGGCGGTCCTCGCCGCGGCTGATCACCACGGGTTTGCGAAACTGTCCGACATCGGCGCGCTCATAGTGTTCGTAGTGCTCCGCGCCCAGCTGGTGCTGGACCTTGCCCTGCTGATCAAACTGGCGGGCCTTGGGCTGCACCAGA